>JADFQT010000285.1 GCA_022561675.1 Chloroflexota bacterium | reverse complement strand
AAACTAACATACTGCCGATTGCCGAAGCAAACTTTGGGGTTTAGCTGAATGTAGTTTTCACCTTGGTATTATTTAAGAGGCGGGCTTGATCCGGGCCTCAAAAACCGGCCGGCCCCCGCATTTCCGACGTGACTCTTGCCGTGACTCGTATGGAATGCTTCCAGCACTTATTTTCCGCGACGCTATCAAATAAAGAAAGGTTAATGACCTGGCTGGTAGGTTTTGGCGCCTGTATAGGAGTACCCGCTGTCCTGGGATTGGCCTTCGCTATCGGAAATCAAGAGCCGTGGTTGTTGCTGTTTCCCCTTCCCCTCATCCTGGCCTTCGGAATAACCTACCTATTCCGGCCAGTGGGGTTTGTGGTTTCCAGCCAGGGGGTGGGTATTTTGCGACCCATTGGCTCTAGAAAGATCAAGTTGAAGACTCTCCAGCAGCTACGCGCTCCAGCTGCCTTCCCCACCGGACTCACCATTGGCCTCTTTCGCGCACAGGGTTTCTTTGGAACTTACGGCACCTTCTGGAACCGGCACTGGGGAAAGTTTTCCGTTTACGTGACCAACCAGGCCAACATGG
The DNA here is from genome assembly GCA_022561675.1 of Chloroflexota bacterium. Classification (GTDB taxonomy): domain Bacteria; phylum Chloroflexota; class Dehalococcoidia; order Lucifugimonadales; family UBA3495; genus JADFQT01. The sequence continues at coordinate 2,308 of JADFQT010000285.1, read as the reverse complement.
TTGAGCTTCTGCTAGCAAATGGTTCCAGAGTTATTGTTTCGCCGGACGAACCGCAAGACTTTGTGAGAACGGTTTGTAACGCTGCCAGAGCTGAGGGGTTGGATATTCAGGTCAACTGAACTCGACCCGGGCTGTCTACCGGGCGCTTTCGACTATCGACCAACGGGTGAACATGGTGTGCGGGTCTGCCCAAAATCCGATGGGCTCGCATCACCGGTCCGGAGCAGAACCAAAGGAAGGAGAGGTTAGCATGAGCCAGTTTTCTCAGTATCTGTTTATCGCCAGCATGGACGTAGCGCCGGAGCGGGAAGAACTCTTCAACGATGTGTACAATGTCGAGCACTGTCCCTTACTGTCCCAGGTCCCCGGTGTCATCTCGATAGCCCGCTTTGAAACCGAAACCCTGACCATGACGATGGGGGGAGAGACCCGAACCATTGTGGTCGAGGGACAGCCCAAGCACCACGCGCTGTACCAGCTGGAAAGCCCGGAAGTCTTGACTACTGACGCCTGGGCGGAAGCGGTGGATTCCGGGCGATGGCCGGAGCAAGTGCGTCCCTATACCCGGAATCGGAAGCACACCTTGCTTCGGCTGACCTATCCGTCGGGTTAGGCTGACCGAGCCAACCAGTCCGTTCCAAACTGGGGCAACCCTCAAGCCGCAGCGCAATTCGCGTCGGCGGAATAGCCTGTTGCGGCAGCACTCCGGGCTGCCGTCTATGGTAGTGGGCGGCCCCATCCCCCACGTTGTCCGGCGGCGGCTCTGCTATAATGCGGGCCTAATTACGGGCGGGCGTGCTCTTCAAAAAACCTGCTCTTGATTCGACTGGAGGATCCGGAAAACCCTCGGTTGATTCATCAAGCCCCAGTAGCTCAGAGGATAGAGCGGCTGCCTTCTAAGCAGCGGGTCGCGGGTTCGAATCCTGCCTGGGGCGCCATTAACCATTAGAAGCAGGGATGTAGACTATTGCCCTCCCCCTACTCGAACAGTTGCCCCGACCAAGAGTCCGTATCTGCAAGCCCGGCTCACCGGCTGAGCGACCAGTCTGGCTAAATATCGCGTGAAAGGCCTGGGTGAGGACGGTTGTACGACCCTCCGCAGCGCTGCCCTAATTTTAGGTTTCTAGTCTTTGAGATGCGGAAGGTGCAAAATGGGTTGGTCGCAACATCATCCGGTAGGGCTCATTTATTCCGCTCCCCAGCACTGTTTTCGGGGGTACACGCTTACTACCAATAATAGGGACCATCATGCCCGCCTGATTGACCTGGAGGGCCGGGTTTGCCACCAGTGGCAGTCCGATCAGGGTATTGGCTACGCCTATTTGCTGCCCAATGGCAATCTTCTCCTCCGGACCAGGCCTCCCGAGGATGCCGGCAGAGCGGAGACAAAAGGCGGTTCTTCCGGCGCTATTCTGGAGCTGGATTGGGATAGCAACGTCGTCTGGGAGTACCGAAATCCTTACCTGCACCACGACTACGAACGCCTTCCCAACGGCAACACCCTGGTCTTGCTCTTTGAGCTTCTTTCTCCGGAACTGACAGCGGCCATTCAGGGGGGCAGGCCCACCGATGAGGATCCGGAGCAGATGTTTGGTGATGTGGTGAAGGAGATCGCTCCGGATGGCATGGTGGTTTACGAGTGGAAGTCCTGGGAGCACCTGAGCCCGGAGGAAGACTCCATCTGTCCTCTGGAAGACCGGAAGGAGTGGCCCCACGGCAATTCCCTGAATGTGACCCCGGAGGCAGACCTGATCGTCAGCTACCGTGGCACAAGCACCGTGGGTAGCGTGGACAAGGCCAGCGGTGAATTCCGTTGGAAATGGGGCCGGGGAGAGATCGACCATCAACACCATCCCACCTGGCTGGACAATGGCCGAGTTCTGATCTTCGACAACGGATTCCACCGGCCCAGGTCCAGCTACTCCCGGGTGATTGAGGTTGACCCGAGCACCAACGAGATTGCCTGGGAATACTGGGGCAATCCGGCCATCTCCTTCTACAGCCAGGCCATCAGCAGCTGCGAAAGGTTGCCTAACGGGAACACCCTAATCTGCGAAGGCTCGCCCGGACGCATCTTCGAAGTAACACCGCACAAGGAGATTGTCTGGGAGTACGTCAACCCTCATTTTCACCCAGGACCAATGAACGCGCTGGTCAACAGCGTTTTTCGCGCCCGACATTATCGACCGGAGGAGGTTCCCGCGCTTGGATAGGCGCAGGTAGTGTAGCTATGGAGCCACGCATCCAGTACGCCAAGACCACCGACGGGGTGCGAATCGCCTTTGCCACCTACGGCGATGGAGAACCC
>JADFQT010000056.1 GCA_022561675.1 Chloroflexota bacterium | reverse complement strand
TTGGTCGTGACGGTCGTGGCCAGGAAGCTCCGGCTGACCTGGCCGGTGCTCCCATCTTTGTGCGCCAGGTAGAGGATGTTCCCGCTGAAGGTGAGGCCCCCGACCGTGGCGATGCTGCCGCCCGTCTGCGTGAGCGTCTGTTCCTGCTCGAAGTCCAGGTTCTCGTCGTAGATCGCGACGTCGGTCCCCTTCGCCGCGAAGAACTGTGACCGGTTGCTGTTGAACGCGAACCCTCGGGCGCCGTCGAAGCTCGGGCAACAGGGGAAGACCACCTCGTCGCCGGCCGGCTGGAACTCTCACCCGTGCACGTCTATTCCGTCGTCGAGTTCTATACGATGTATCACAAGAGTCCGCCGGGCAGGTATCATCTTCAGCTCTGCCGGACGCTGTCGTGCGTGCTCTGCAAGATGGAAGACATCCAGGGGCACCTCGAGAGCAGATACGGTATTCACCCCGGCAAGAAGACCGAAAACGGCATGTTCAGCCTCGCCCTTGTCGAGTGCCTCGGGTCGTGTGGGACGGCGCCGGTGATGCGTGTGAACGATGTGTACTGCGAAAATCTCACAATCGAAAAAGTGGACCGGATTATTGAGGCGTGTAAACGGGGCGAGACACTCGAAGAAGACCCGATGCTGGCCCACTAGAGCGTTGAGCAATCAAATCATGTCTGTGAAAATCATCAGCCGGAACTTCGAGACTCCAGACGCCGATAAAATCGACGTGTACGAGGGCCTCGGCGGGTATAAATCGCTCGAGAAGTTATTTGCGATGAAGCCCGACGACGTCATCGAGTTTGTGAAAAACTCAGGTCTCCGTGGGCGGGGTGGCGCGGGATTCTCGACCGGCATGAAGTGGAGTTTCGTCCCAAAAAACGTCAATAAACCGAAGTACCTGTGCGTCAACGCGGATGAAGGCGAGCCCGGTACCTTCAAGGACCGAAAGATTCTCCAGTTGGACCCGCACCAGATGATCGAGGGTGTGATCATCTGTTGTTACGCTGTCGGCATCAAAACGGCGTACGTGTACATTCGTGGTGAGTACGTCAAACCGGGTGCACACCTGCGCTCAGCGATCGCAGAAGCTTACAAGAAAGGCTACCTCGGCAGGAACATCAACGGGTCCGGTTTTGACCTCGACGTCCACATTCATCGTGGCGCCGGGGCATACATCTGTGGCGAGGAGACGGGGCTCATCGAATCCCTCGAGGGCAAGAAGGGGATGCCGCGCCCCACGTAGAGCACGCCGGCGCCCTTGGGACCGTGGAATTTGTGACCGGAGAGGCTGAGCATGTCCACTCCAAGCCGGCGCACGTCCAGGTCCAGGAAACCGGCGGCTTGTACCCCGTCGGTGTGCATGACAATTGTTCGCTCCAACTCTTCGGCTCGGCGCCGGACTGCCGCGGAAATCTCGGCTATGGGATTAATCGTGCCGATTTCGTTGTTGGCATACATGATGGTTACCAGGGTCGTCCGGTCGTTGATGGCCTCATAGACCGTCTCCGGCTGGACCATGCCGTATGAGTCCACCGGAAGGTAGGTTACCTCATACCCCTGATTCTCCAGGTATTGGCAGGGATGCAGCACGGCATGGTGTTCTACGCTGGAGGTGACGATGTGGTTTCCTGTTTCTGCCAGAGCAGTGGCCGCGCCGTGTATTGCGGCGTTGTCCGCCTCGGTGCCACTGCCGGTGAAAACCACCGCACCGGACCGGCATCCCAGAACTCCGGCCACTTTCTCCCGAGCATCGTCCAGAGCATGTCGAGCTTCTTGGCCCACGGTGTGAACGCTGGACGGGTTGCCGTAGAACTCGGTGAAATAGGGAAGCATCGCCTCCAGGACTCGAGGGTCCATCGCCGTGGTTCCGGCGTGGTCCAGGTAGATGGAGCCAAGTGACTGGGAAGGCAATCCGCCATTTGTCATGACACCATTCTACCACAGCCTGGATAACTAGGATTAGGAGGGAAGGTTATACGCTGGTGCGGCGACGGCGCGCCATAAACCGCAGCACCTCTTCCTTATTCAAAAACCCTAAGAGTCGCCCATCACTCACTACAGCCAGGCGGGTAAGTCCTTCGGTCTCCATACGCTCCAGGGCATCATATATGCCTTCCGAAGGTCCCACGCTGGGCAGAGAGGCCAGGGGGACCATCACTTGCCCCAGCGTAGTGAAGGGGGAGGAACCGGCGGGAATCAGCGCCAAATTCTGCCGCGTCACGACGCCTTGAATCCGGTTATCGGCCAGCACTCCGATTACCGCCTCCGGACCGGCCAGACCGTGGGAGACCAGGGGAGAGCCCAGTGCAGTTTCGCTGGGCAAAGAGGACCAATCTGTGGTAAACGCATCCGCCACGCGGAAGACCCGCATCGACTCGCGATTTCTCTCCTGACGGTAACTTGCGGTAGCTGCGGAGAAGAGGAAAAGGCCGATTAAAGCAAACCAGATGCCCTGAAAGGATGCACCGAAATAGAGCCACCCCAGGCCGAGCCCACCTAGGATCATTAGCCCGCCCAAGAATTGCCCGGCTCGGGCCGCCACCTGAGTACCCCGCCAATAGCTTCCCGAGAGCCCCCAAACCGCCGCGCGGAGAACCCTGCCGCCATCCAGGGGAAAGCCGGGGAGCAGGTTGAAGAGACCCAGGCTAAAATTGATCCAGGCCAAATGCAGAGAAATAACTTCCAAGGAAGTTCGGCCAGGATTCAGAAGGACATCCTCCCATTGAGGGTTGCCAGGACTGAGCACAAACTTTAGGCCGCCGAATACTACCGCCAGCAGGATGCTGGTCAAGGGGCCAACCACCGCGATGAGGAATTCGGTCATGGGACGTCTAGCTTCATGGGAAAGCTGGGACACCCCACCAAATACGAACAGGGTAATGCCGATGACCGGGATACCCTTGCGGACGGCCAATAGGCTGTGCGACAGCTCGTGGGCCACTACAGAGAGGAAGAACAGGACGGTGGTGACCAGGGCCGTGGACCAGATTTGTGGCGCATCCCACCCCAGGTGACTCTGGGAGTACTGACGAGCCAGCAAGAAGATGAACAGGACAAAGACAAAAATCCAGGAGTAGTGAACCCCTATGGGGATACCCAAGATTTTCCCCAGCTTGATTGAGCTATCCAATTCCTTCATCCGTCCGGCGCTGTAGAGTTGTGGGGAGGCGGGCCTGTGCTGGAGTTGCGCTAACACCGGCACCCAGGGAAGGTCCTACGCCGTAGCCAATTATATGGACTCTTTTCCCTTGGGGGAAGGCTGGCTGTCGACCGGCCTTCAAAAAGGTGCCCTTCCGTATATGTCCTTCCGGGAGCTGCCCGCGAACCGAACCTAAATAATCTCTGGCATTTCGCGTTAAGCCTGTGTCGGTTGCTACTCCCTAAAGTGCTTAAGCGAGTCCGGCGGCCGGCTCGCGTAGGCTAGCAGCTTGTATACCAGCTTGGCCGCGGTATAAGTACAGGCCATCGGACCTTCCCGAGGCGCCAGCTCGCACACGTCGAATCCCACTATGCGTCGGGACTCGGCCACGGCCCGAAGCAGCCCGGTAACCTGGTTCCAGGACATCCCCCCGGGCTCGGGCGTGCCCACCGCCGCCATGACTGACGGGTCAAACACATCCAGGTCCACACTCACGTATACCGGGTCGCTCAGCCGATTGACTACTTCCCCTTTCAGAGAGTCTTCATCAGCGACAGGCCAGAAAAAAGAAGATATCACTTGGGAGTCGGGGTCATTCGCCTGGGCCCCCAGGTAGTCACGTTCCTCCTCGCAGATGCTCCGAACCCCTACCAGCACCAGCGGACACCAGGCGTGGATGCGACGGGCTCCGGAAGCGTGTCCCCATTGGGTCCCCATGTACTCATCCCGCAGGTCGGCGTGAGCGTCAAGGTAAAGCACTGAAAGCTCCGGATATTGCTCCAAATGAGCTTGTACCGCGCCGGCGGTTATGGAATGCTCCCCACCCAATACTCCAACTATTCGATCAGATCGCAGGTAGCCAGCCACAGCCTGCCTGACCCGCCGCACCATGAGTTCCGGGCTGCCAAGGTGGGGCTCCAAAAATGGAGCGGTATATATCCCAATTTGGGAAACATCCAAGTCCAGCTCCATGTCGTAATCTTCTAAAGCACCCGAGGCTTCGATCATGGCGGCGGGACCTTCCCTGGCGCCACTCCGAAAGGAGGCAGTGCTGTCATAGGGAACCGGGATCAGCACGGCTCTGGAGTTTTCCAACTCGCACTGGTCCGGGGGAAGGGCAAGGAAATTGGAAGGTGTCCAGGGTATTTGGGTTCCCGCAGCTTCAGACACGGGGACTGCTCAGGTCGCCGCTGCCCAGGCTGCCTCGCTGGAGCTGCACCTCGGCCCGGCCCTGGCGCGCGTCCGCCCATTCCAATCCCCGGTCCAATAGCCAGGTTTTGACGTCGGTCAGGTCGAAAAGCTGCTTCGCTTCGGCGAGCGCCCGTTGGTCGTCGAAGGATTTGCAAGAAAAGATGTCTATGTTGACGTACTGGCGGTAGGGAAATGTATGTATGCTGATGTGGCTCTCGGCGATAATTACGAAGCCGGAAACCCCAGCGTCCTCAACATTATCGCCGGTATACTTCAGGACCTGGGGTTCGGTTATGGGCGTCATCGCCAGCTTGGATGGGAACTGGTCCAAAAAGTCCCGGACCAACTGCTGGTCCCACATCTTCTCCACATCACCGCCGTATCCGTCTATAACCAGGTGCATCCCGCCTCCAGCGCGTAAGCTAACGGTGACAACTAGTGACACTTCTAGCTGACACCTTGGCAAAACCCGGCGTATAGAATATCATCACTAATGTTTCTGCACAATCTTGCCTTTGGGCAATGGTCGACCGAGGGAGTGCAGAAGCACAGTCGGCCAGCCAGAAGCTTGGCCAGAGTATCGGAAGGCCCCTGGTTATCACTGTTGCTCGAACAGCGCCCTTGCCCCAGGTCCCTGGGGGGCCGGCGAGAATCCCGGGGAGCTTCAAGAAAGAACCTTGGGTGACCGGGGACAATCGACGCCATGTCGCATAGGTATCAAGAGGTGACAAAATAGAAACCGGCGTAAACGACAGTAAGACCGACAAATACATGATACAGGTCCGGGGCCTGACACATTACTACGGCCCCCACCTGGCCGTGCAAGACGTCAGCTTTGGCGTCAAGAAGGGCGAGGTGCTGGGATTTTTGGGGCCCAACGGCGCCGGCAAGACCACCACCATGCGGATTATCACCGGGTTCATGCCGCCCACCCGCGGACAGGTTACCCTGGCCGACTTTGACGTGGTGGAGCAGTCCCTGGAAGTGCGCCGCCGGGTCGGTTACCTGCCCGAGACGGTGCCGCTTTACACCGAGATGCCGGTGACCGGATATCTAAAATACATGGGAACCTTGCGGGGCATGAAATCCAAGCAGATCAAGAACCGCATCAGAGACGTGATCGATATTTGCCAGCTGGGGGATTACCACAAGACTATCATCGGCAAACTCTCCAAAGGCTTCCGCCAGAGAGTGGGCATCGCTCAGGCCATCCTGCATGAACCTGAAGTGCTGGTGCTGGATGAGCCAACCATAGGCATTGACCCGATCCAGGTAGTGGAGACCCGGAAGCTGATTCAGGACCTGGGCAAGCAGCAAACCGTGGTTCTCAGCAGCCATATCTTGCCCGAAGTCAGCATGATTTGCTCCCGGGTGCTTATCATCCATCAAGGCCGGATAGTTGCTGAAGACACGCCGCAAAATTTGGCCCTGAGTCTCCAGGGCGTGGAGCAGCTGCAGGTGGAAGTGGGTGGGCCTCCGGCCGAAGTTCTGCCCGTGTTGCGCCGGGTGCCCGGGGTGAACGAGGTGACTCACCGGCCGCAGCAGAATCGGGAATTATATACGATTCGATTCCAGCGAGGAAAGGACCTTCGAGACGAAATTTCTCGCTCCATAGTCAGCAACGGTTGGAGTCTCCTGAGCCTGCAAGCGGTCGGCATGAGCCTGGAGGACATATTCTTGCGGCTGACCACCCATGAGGAGTTGTAACCATGCGAACAGTCCAGGCCGTGGCTTGGAAAGAGATACAAATTTATTTCAGCAATCCAATGGCTTATATAGTGGCTCTGATTTTTCTGGCGGTAACCGGATTTTTCTTTGTTGTCGATTTAACCGACCCCTTTCCAGAGGCATCCCTCAGCAACTTCTTCTTCGGCGCCACCATTGTGCTGATATTGCTGGCTCCGGCCCTGACCATGCGGCTTTTGGCCGAGGAGCAGAAGCTGGGTACTATTGAATTGCTGCTGACCTCCCCGGTAAGAGACTGGGAGGTAATCGTCGGTAAATACCTCTCCTCGCTGGTCTTTCTGCTGGCGATGATCGGCCTTACTTTTTATTACCCGCTGCTTTTATGGGTCTTTGGCCGCCCCGACCCGGGACCCATCTACTCCGGCTATTTGGGATTGGTCCTTTACAGCGCCGCCGCGCTGTCCATTGGCATCTTGACCTCCACCCTCACCAGCAATCAGATCATCGCCTTCGTGGTGGCGTCCGGAATACTGTTGCTAATGTACTTCGCTACCCTCGGCACCGGAGGGGGCGAAGGCATCTGGTCCACTCTGGTAACAGAAATCGGCATGCGCAGCCACTTTGACGACTTCGAACGGGGCGTCATCGACACCAAGCACATTGTTTATTTCTTGAGCGTAACCGCCTTCTTCCTGTTCCTATCCATCCGGGCGCTGGAATCCCGGCGGTGGAGATAGTATGAGCCAGCGTTCGGACGATCAACCCAGGGACTGGAGGCGGCGACGAAGGGGGTCTTCCCCATCCGCTGCCGGGTCGGGCGCTCCCGAGGAAGCTCCGGCCGACAGCGAGGGAGAATTCCCGGTCGAAACCACGGACGAAACCGCCGAAACAATCACCTCCCGGACCCTGTTCAGCTTCCTGGAACCCTCACTAAACGCCGTTGGCTCCTTTGGTACGCCTGTGGTCATAGCGGGCGTGGTAGCGCTATTCATTGGCATCGGCCTGATCGCCTTCGTCACCTCCATGCGCCTTTACGGAGTCATCCTCGTTGGGGTGGGGGTGGTGCTAGTCGGTACCATTGGGCTGATATTCTTGAGCGCGGTTTTCGCTGCCTTTATCAGCCGCACCGGCAGGTACGGGGTGAACACGCTGGTAATGCTGGCGGCCTTTTCAGGAATAGTGGTAGTGGTCAATTTTATTTCCTTCGCCAATCACACCCGCATAGACACCACCGCCACCAATCAATTCAGCCTGCACAGCAGCACCAAGAATCTGCTGGACGATCTGGAAGAACCGGTGCGGGCCATCGCCTTCTATCGAGAGGATATTTCAGGGCAGGACCCCGGGGAATTCCAGCAACTGGTGCGGCGGGCCAAGGTGGAGGACACTCTGGGGGAGCTCCGAAACCGATCAAGCAAGTTTTCCTACGAGTTTAAGGACCCTGAGGTAGACCCGGATTCGGCGCGAAAATACGGGGTAACCCAATATGAGTCGATAGTCGTCATCGGAACCGAGTCCGGGCTCACCGACACCATCCAGCGCACCGACCAGGTTTACAGCCAGCTGGAGCAGGACCTCTACACCGGTATCCTGGTGGCCACCGGCCAGGAGCAACGAGCGGTTTATTTCCTCGCTGGACACGGCGAGCGCAGCATCAGCGCCGGCGGGGGCTATGGGTCCCTGCGCGAGGGTCTGGAAAGAGACAATTATCAAGTCCAGACCCTGCAATGGAACCTGGCCGACGAGGAAGTAAACGTGCCCGATGACGCTGCTTTACTGGTCATCGCCGACCCCACCACCGAGCTGCCCGAGACCCATGCTCAGGCTCTGAATCTCTACCTTCAGGGATTGAAGGCCGACGGAGGGAGCCGAAGGGAGGGCGGCCGGATGATTTTTATGGCCGAACCCGATCTTCCCGAATCCTTCCGGATGTTCTTGACCGGCTGGGGCGTGGTTGTCGATGAAGGGTACATCCTGGACCTGGACGGTTCCCAGCCCGGCAGCCCCCACACCCTGAGAGTGGAGCGGTACAACCCCGTCGCCCCTCAGGAAATAGTGATTCCCCGGGGCAGCCCCTTGGACGTGTCCCTGATGCCGGGCGTTGCCTCCCTAATCCCTATTCCTGACGATTCTCGTCTTTCATTGCCGCTGGCTGGCACCAGCGCCAACAGTTTTTTGGTTGACGATATAGAAAGCACCCAGCCGTTACCAGAAGACCCTAGAGGCCCGTTCGTGCCTGCCCTTTATCTCCAGGCAGCCGGGCTGCTGGGAAGCCCGCTTCCTGATTCGGCGCCACCGGAAAGTCAGATTTCCGGAATAATTGTGTTTGGGGATGCCGACTTCGTATCCAACACCTATTTCAATCGTGGTAGTGGTTCGGCCTTGTTCTTGAATTCTGCTAACTTCCTTCTTGGCGATTTTTCCCTGGTCTCCATCGGCGACCGCAGGTCGGAATTTATCGAGTGGAACCTGGATCGGAATGAGCTGAAGTTTGTTCGGTTATCATCCTGGTTTTTTGTCCCCGGCTTGATGGGCCTGATGGCCGCCCTGGTGTGGTGGGTCCGGCGGTAAGCCAAAGCCCTTGGGCAAAAGGGACCGCAATTGCCGTCTCAACCTGAATTCAGCTAACGTCAACCCCGGGGCCCAACAGTCTCGACAGCACACTGTAAGAGTAGCAGCGCATGAATATTCGTTTATCTTTCCTTCTGGTCGCCATTCTGGTAATTTTCGGCGGAACCTTTTTGGTTTTTCAGTTCACCGATTTGATAGGCGGCTCCTCCGGAAACGACACGGCAGATCGCCCCTGGCTCTTTAAGGTGGATGATAACTCCATCGTGCACATTCAGGTCAGCCACGCCGGCCGCACCGTGGACTACGACCGCAAGCCGGGTGGCACTACCTGGTTTATTCAGGAAAACGGCGAAGAGACCCAAGTCTTCCAGGATAAGTGGAGCGGCACGACGCTACTGTTGAGCGGTCCCCAGGTTAATCGAATAGTCACCTCCTCCTTCGACAACCCAGCTTCATATGGCCTGGAGCCGCCGGAAACCGTGGTTAAGGTCACCGAACGAAGCGGCCTGGTCTACGAGTTCCACATGGGAAGCACCACCCCAGATGCGGCGAATCAGTATACCTACCTGGTGGGAGACCCTACTCTTTTCACCGTTCCGCAGATCTGGGCGCAGGTGATCAACAACCTGGCCGACGAGCCTCCCTATCCTCCGCCTCCCGAAGAGGAGGCATCAGCCGGCTCCGGCTAATCTCTCCGCCGCCGCCATTTGCCAGTTCCGGTCCCCGACCCAACCAGGGTAGACGCAATTTCTCCAGCAATCCCGCCTGCAATAGCTCCAAGGGATCATTTTTTGCTAAACTGGGCACCGTGCCGACTATCCCACTGAGCTTAATCGCGACCTTACCCGCCTAATAACCCCAACTGCTAGAAGGAGCGCCCTTGAAAGCCGAGATTTTTTCCATAGGCACCGAGCTGTTGATGGGCGAGCTGACCGATACCAACGCTTCTTGGATCGCCAGCCGTTTGCCCCCTTTGGGAATTCAGCTGCAGTGGATGTCCATCATCGGGGACAGCCTGGACATGCTCTCGGAAGCTTTCCAGCGGGGATTGCAGCGCTCCGACATTATCTTCACCACCGGCGGACTGGGCCCAACCCAAGACGACCTTACCCGAGAAGCCGTGGCCCAGGCGTTGGGGGAGACCCTCACCGTCCAGGAAGAGGTGGTCAGAGGGCTGGAGAAATACTTCCAGGGTCGGGGCATGACCATGCCTTCCCACAACATAAAACAGGCTCACCTGATTCCTTCCGCCCAGTTTATTCGAAACCGCAACGGCACCGCCCCCGGCTGGTGGGTCGAGAGTAAGGGCAAGATCATCGTGTGCATGCCCGGCCCCCCCGGCGAGATGCACCCCATCTGGGATGAAGAGGTGGCGCCGCGGTTGCGGGAAATGGTGGATGAAGAGGTAACAGTAACCCGCAATATCAAGACCCTGGGCATGTCGGAGGCGGCCATCGACGAGGAGATATCCGAGTTCTTTGGGCAGGAAAACCCTTATTTGGGGATTTACTCCAAACCCGATGGCATTCACTTGCGGGTGATCGCCCGAGCCAAAGATGAGGCAAGGGCCCGGGAGCTGATCCAGCCGGTGGAGGAGGCCATCAACCAGCGCCTGGGTCCCTACATTTGGGGGCATGATGACGAAACCCCGGAGCAGTCATTGGGTCAGGCACTGCTGGAGCAGGGATTGTCTCTGGCCACCATGGAGTCGGTGACCGGCGGCCTGCTGGCCAATAGCATCAGCGAGGTGCCGGAGAGCTGCAGCTATTTCAAGGGCGGCGTGGTAGCCTTCAGCAAGGAATCGATGCTAGCTCACGGAGTCCCCGCAGACATACTTGTAAGATTCGGAGAAGCCAGCCAGGAGACGGCCAACGCCATGGCCAGCGCGGCGAGGGAAAGCAGCGGCGCGGACTTTGGCATCGGTCTGGCCGGGGTGCTCGGGCCGGCCGAGCAGGAAGGAAAAGCCCCGGGCCAAATTTACATCGCCATCGCCGCTGATAAAGAGATTAGGGAGTTCCAACTGCGGGTACCGCCCCGACGTCTGGTCATCAAACGCCGCGCGGCCAATACGGCGTTGACCGAGCTCCGTAAAATGATCAGCGCCGGCGTGGGCGCGGCCCGCTAGGCACCCTGCACGGGGACTCCCTTGCCTCATCCACTCAAGCAGGGATCGTTCCCCGAACTCCCCAAGCACGCGCAATTAGATGAATGCTACTATCGGACCTGACAGGCACCGTCTTCTCCAGGTGGTTCCGCAAGGCCTCCCGATCGTCCTCCAATAATGAGGCGCAATAGGACCCCGCTGGACCTTGACCTCTCAGGAACGGAGACCAGTAATCATTGAAATCGATAAATTCTGTGGGCACGTCTAAAGCGCGTACCTCAACTGCTTCCAAGTTGGCGGCACGGAACAGACCTGCAAGCGGCTCGGGCTTGCAGATTGGAAACTGCTTCCCCTCG
>JADFQT010000284.1 GCA_022561675.1 Chloroflexota bacterium | reverse complement strand
GAATTGGTATCCCGCGAGCAGGTGACTACCGGTCAAGGCCTAACTGGGGAGGTCTTAACAATTGATGTGCTTGGCGGTATCATCAGGGTCACCCGGTTCATCTATGTGCACGAAAACAGGGTAGCATTTAACGCTTCCTATATCACACAGGGAGACATGTACGAAGAGTTGATCCCCCTCATCAACTATTCTTACGGCACATTTCAGGTGGCTAAATAATTGCATCCAACCCTCAATTTCAAGGAATCTCCTTGAGTTTTGCCGACGACATAGAAAACCAGGCCCGGTCCATCCGGCAAGCTATCCTCGCTCATCCATTTATCACCGGCGTGGGCGACGGCACTCTGGCGGTGGAAAAGTTCAAGTATTATGTCAAGCAGGACTACGTCTACCTGATCGATTACAGTCGGGTGCTGGCGCTGGCATCGGCGCGGGCCCCCGATCTGGAGACCATGAGCTGGTTCGCCCGGCTGCTAGACGAAACCCTCAATACCGAGATGGAATTGCATCGCAGTTACTGCGCTGAATTCGGCATCTCCCGGCGGGAGCTGGAGCAGACTCGGTCAGCTCCCACTACCACGGCCTACACCAGCTTTTTGCTGAAGGTGGCGCACCAGGGCAGCTTCGCCGAATTGGTAGCATCGCTTCTGCCCTGCCAGTGGGGATATTGGGAAATCGGCCGGCACTTGTCCCAACAGGGGCAGCCGAAGTCGGCGCCTTTGTATCGCCAGTGGATTAAAATGTACGCTTCAACCGAGTTCGGCGAGCTGGCCCAGCACCTTCGGGAGCTGGCCAACTGTCTGGCGGAGCGGTCCGGCAGCCAAGAGGTAGCGGCAATGTCTGAAGCCTATCTAACCAGTCTCCGGTTTGAGCACCAGTTTTGGGACATGTCCTTTAATTTGGAGGAGTGGCCGGTTTAGCTCGGTGCGAAGCCCGTCCGGTTTCCCCTCCCTACTTCGCTCCCATTATATAGGGGGTCTGGAACTGGCCAGGCGTCTCTGGCCGGGCATCCAACAAGACTCTCATCCGTAAATCGGGTGGGACCGAATTATCGAAAGGAGCAATCATTATGGATTACCAGGAGCATCACCGCGAAGGGGAAACCCTGGCCCAATTCCTTAGCGGCCGGGTAGGCCGTCGGGAGTTCTTGCGGCGGGCGGCGTTGGTTACCGGAGGGTCAATCCTGAGCTTCAGCCTGTTGGGCAGCCTGGCCTGCCAGCAGGAACAGCTACCGGAGACCGCCGTATTGAAGGCTGTTCCGACGCTTGCGCCTGGACCCGGAGAGACGGTGGCTCCTAACGACCCACGCATCGAGGCGGGCCCAGTGGAGTTCCAGTCGGGAGATGCCACCCTGATGGGGTATCTGGCCCGGCCTAAGTCCGGGGGCCCACATCCTACAGTGTTGGTCCTGCACGAGAACACCGGAATGCTTCCCCACTTCCCAGACGTAGCCCGCCGCCTGGCCCTGGAAGGGTACGTGGCTTTGGCGCTAGACCTGCTTGGCCGGCACGGAGGCACTGCCTCGTTCCCCGATATAGATGCAGCTAAGGCAGCCCAGGGCGCGATGCCCGAAAAGCAAACTGTTTCCGACATGAATGCAGCCGTGGACTACATGAGGGGCCTCTCGGGTATTCGGCCAGACCGGGTGGGCGTCATTGGATTCTGCCGCGGCGGGACCAACACAATGCTGCTGGCTGTACGAAACCTGAACATTAGGGCGGCTGTTCCTTTCTACGGCTCCAACCCGCCCCTTGAGGAGTTGGCAAGAACCAACGCCGCGATCCTCAACATCATCCCCAGTGAGGATGCCAAGAGGGTAGCAATGGCGCCGGAACTGGAGGCAGCCATGCAACAGTACGGGAAAGTGTACAAGGGGGTGACCTACGAGGGAGCCAAGCACTCCTTTTTTAACGACCAGAAGGAGAATCGGTACCACCCACAAGCCGCCGGCGAAGCTTGGCAAGAAACCCTCGGCTGGTTACAGCAGCATCTGAAGGGCTAACCGTAGAGGCTCGGTCCTCCCGGGGCATCCGTACCCGAGAGCAGGCGCTCTTGGCGCCAAAGCTCATCTTTCTAGGGGGAGCAGACGTTCCCGGCCCTAAAGTTTATCTTTCTAGGGGGGAGCAGACGCTCCCGGCCCTAAAGTTTATTCACCTAATCGGAGGGGCGGGTGCCGGTCGGTCATCAGCGCGGCGTAGGCGGCTACCCGCATGGACCACTGGTTAATCCCCAGAACCAAACGATAGATGTCCTGATTGTAACGGCCGGTGAATAACAACCCTACTACCGCTATCACCACCAGCACGGCGTTGAGCCCGCCGAAGCGGGGAGCCCCTCCGCCCTGGAGCACCGAAATTATTAAATAGTGGGGAATTGCCAAAAGCCACCACTTGACCAGAACCAGGCCCTTAGACAGCCTCTCGGGATACTCGATCTCCAGCGTCGCCGGGTAATCCGCCGGTTCTAGGCTAAATGGCGGATACCGGTCGGTGCCCAGCACGCTCAGGCAGTAAAAAGCCACCCTCCAGTGCCAGCGCAGGACCCCAACGTTGAAGTTAAACAGGCCCTGCGGATATCTTCGGGTGAATAAGATGCCGAAGAAGGCAATTATTGTGGAGACCAGGAAGGCGATCCACAAAAAGAACAGGACAATAAAATGAGGTATGGCCAGCAGCCATTTGACCAACCACAACCACCGGGACAGATTCGGGTCTAGCTCTCCCATTAGGGCCACCGGGTAGTTCCCCTCGTTAATTGGTTCCATTTAGTAGCAACTCCTTGATCCACTGTCAGTTCTGCAACTACATCCCCAAGCCATCGGAAAAACTAGAGTAGCTTGAACCAGGTGCAGCGTGCGTTCCGGCAAAAAATCCGCGAAGGGCCTAA
>JADFQT010000283.1 GCA_022561675.1 Chloroflexota bacterium | reverse complement strand
TCGGGCAGCCCGGTACTGGAGGATTGCTGGGGTTACCTGGACTGCCGCGTGACCAACGCCATGGACGGTGGCGACATGACTTGCTTCCTGGGCGAGGTTTTGGACGGAAAGGTATTCAACGAGAACGAGCCTCTCTGGTGGCGGGACGCGGCGCGCCGTCTGCCCGCCCCAGTGATGGAGGAGTGGGACCGCAAGATCGGCCAAGAGATCGAGTTCTCTACTACGCGAATGGACCAAATAGACTACAGCCCTTGGACGCCGGGCGGGCGGCCGCCCAAGGAATAAATGCAGGTCCGGCAATTCGTGCTGGCTAGCCGGTAATCGTCTCCGGCGCCCGCGGACCCGATAGCCCATTACTCCTCATGACCGACCTGAAAGAGATAGAAAGCCTGATCCAGAGGATTCACGACGCTCCTCATCAAGGGGTGCTCGCTGTGTCCGGCGCTGGCAGCCAGGCAGTTGCTTGGCTGCTAGGTGTAGCGGGAGCGTCTCGAACCCTATTGGAGGTCATCGTTCCTTACGGCAGGAACTCGATGATCGATTTGGTGGGGTTCGAGCCCGGCCAGTTTGTGTCGGCGGAGACCGCCAAGAGCATGGCCCGAGCTGCTTACCGGCGGGCAGTTCGCTTGCGGGAAAACGATCTTCCCGTAATAGGGCTCGCTTGCACCGCTACCATCGCCACGGACAGGCCGAAACGGGGCGACCATCGCGCGCACGTTGCTGCTTGGGATAATGTCGGTTGTACAGCTTATAATCTGCTGCTCGAGAAAGGTAGGCGGGACCGGGCCGGAGAAGAGGACCTGGTTAGCAGACTGCTAATCCAAGCCCTGGCTCAAGTCAGCGGTCTTGAGGCGGACCTCAATCTAGGCTTGAACCCAGCCGACCGACTGGAAATCCAGCAATCGGACCATCCGGATCCCGTGGAGTGGTTATTGTCCGGCGACGTCAGTACGGTGACGGTGGACTCGAGCGGAGAGATGGCCGCCGACGAACCGGTTCAATCTCCGTTGCTGGCGGGTTCCTTTAATCCATTACATGAAGGCCACGAGGGGCTGGCCCGCGCTGCCGCCCAGACCTTGGGCGCCGAGGTGGTTTACGAGATATCCGTGACCAATGTGGACAAGCCGCCGCTCAGCGATGCGGAGGTGAGGCGGCGGTTGACCCAGTTCAAGGGCAAAGCGAAAGTCGTGCTGACCCGGGCTGAGACTTACCACAAAAAAGCGGCCCTGTTCCCCGGTACTACCTTCGTTATCGGCTGGGATACCGCGGAACGGTTGGTCGCGCCCAGGTACTACGGCGGCGATGAAGCGGCGATGCTGACTGCATTGGCCGAGATATGGGCTGCGGGCTGCCGCTTCTTGGTGGCCGGGCGAGAAGCGGGTGACAAGTTCCGCACCCTAGCTGAAGTCCCCATCCCCCAAGGGTTCAGCCAGATATTCCAGAGTATCCCGGAGTCAGCTTTCCGGATGGACATCACCTCCACCTCACTCCGCGGCGAGAGTCCAGAGACCTCACCATAGCCGCCGGAACTACTTAGAACTCCTAACAAAATTAAGCCTGCCCTCGTCTTCCCGGCGAAAGCCGGGATCCAGGGACCACGATTCTGGGTTCCAGCCTACGCTGGAACGACGGGGTTTTCCCAGCTGCGCCTTCCCTTCCCAGGGAGTAATGCACCTCATTCTGGTCATTTTTTAGGGGTTCTTAATCTTCGGACGCTTGCAGGATATCTTCCTCCGAAATCTTGAAGAATTCCCGGGCTACCTTTAGGTTGCCGGAGTTGGGCTGTCCTTTCAGATATACGGTAGGGGCATGGAGCAGCTTGTTCACGATGGCCTGGGTCATTGCGTCCAGGGATGCTACCTCCTCTGCGGATAGCTTGCCGTTTAACCTTTTGAGGGTTTTCCCCAGCTCCTTCTCCCTGATCCGGTCCGCTTTGTTTCGAAGGGCAACCACGGTCGGCACCACCTCCAGGTTACGGGACCATTCCAGGAACCGCTGGGTTTCATCAGTCACCAGCCGCTCAGCCCAGCGGGCTTCCTGTTCTCGTTGGTGGCGGTTGGTTTGAGCAACCGATTCCAGGTCGTCCAGATCGTGGAGATGAACACCGTCAATGCTACCGGCGGCGGGGTCAAAATCCCTGGGCACAGCAATGTCCAGCAGGAACAGAGGCCGGTGAGGGCGGTCGGCCATGGCGTCGCGTACTGCGCTGGCTGCCAGGATATATTCCGGAGCGCCGGTGCAACCTATAACAATATCCGTATCCAGCAGCGCGTTGGGCAACTCTTCCAAGGCTATAGCCTGCCCCGAAAGCTCACCGGCCAGCTCCTGGGCTCGCGCCTGGGTGCGGTTGGCAACGGATATTTCCTTGACGCCGGCGCGGCGCAGGGCTCTTGCGGCCAGCTCCCCGGCGTCCCCGGCGCCGACTACTATTGACCGGCGGCCTTTGAGGTCTCCCAGCGCCTTTCTGGCCAGCTCGACGCACGCCTGGCTGACCGATGGCGCATCGCGCCCGATGCCGGTTTCCCGGCGCACCTTCCGGCCTACCCGCAGCGCCCGCTGAAAGAGGTGGGACAAGGGTCCCGGCACTGTACCGGCTTGACCGGCAAAATCGAAGGCATCCCTAACCTGGCCGATGATCTGCTCTTCCCCCATAATCATCGAGTCTAGGCTTGATGCCACACGGAAGAGGTGTTCGATACACTCCTGCTCCCGGTGGACGTACAGGTAGCGGTCTAAATCCAACAGCGCAATGTTAAAGCGGTCCACCAAGAACTGCTTTACCCGTTCCTCGCCAACTTTCCATGGTTGGTTCGAACCCGGCTCGTTGGGCGGCTCTATGGTGTAAAACTCGGAACGATTGCAGGTGCCAAGGATCACCCCTGGGACTC
>JADFQT010000282.1 GCA_022561675.1 Chloroflexota bacterium | reverse complement strand
GGGGGCAGCACCTGGGCTCCGGCTTCCGTCGGAGCGACGAATACACCGCCACAGGGCCCATCGATCAATGCTTTTGACACAGGTTCTAATTGTCACTACCTGTAGGCTCATGCTAACTTTCGCCCGTTACCTCAAAAATCGATTGCCAGTTTTTGATCGTACGTTCATGTCTTTTCGGAAATAGCTCCGGCAGGAGCAGGACATGCGCAGCATCGACATCCACGCCCATCTGGTTCCTCAGTGTTTTTGGAAGGCGCCCGTAGGCGGAGGCGATTGGCCCTTCGACATGGACTTTGACTGGCCCGTTTCCTGGGTACTGGGACTGGAAAGCATCACCCAGGAGGAGAAAGAGGCCATTCTCTGGAAAAACCTGGAGGGCCTGCTGGGTATCTAGCTCCGCCCTGTTCAGCCTGCTCCAAGGGGCTGGCACCTTTCTAAACCATTGGAAGGCTCTCTACTCTCCCCAATCGGCCCCATGCTACCTTTTAGCTTGAGCATTTTGCCCGAAAGAGTTCCGCCCTGAATTTGCGGCGATTTCCGGCTGCGTATTGTTTCCACCTAGGTCGCCGGGGTTTTCCCCTATAAAGGACTACCTTGCCCTTACCCCTGCTGGATAGCGGTCCGTCTCGGCTTGGGCATCGTATTTAATAACAGGTGGCCGCGCGATAAATTGACCGGCGCCGCCCTGGCAATAAACGGAGAGCACCAACACATTGACTATTGCGTCCAGAACCGGCAAGTACACCGTCCGACTTTCCAGCTCCCGAGCTGGCAAGGAGTGGGATTCCGTTCAACCGTCACGTCAACAGTCGCGGGGGTCTCAGGCAAATCATCGGGCCCAGCTAATAGACCTGCTCCGCAAGGCAGACTACCGGGTCATGAACGGCAAGGGAACCCAGGTTATAGAGCTGCAGACCATGCAGCAAAAAAGCATCTCCGTCTCCGATGCCTTTGTATTTCTGCCTCGACCGACTCTGGCCGAAGTGTTCAAGCTAACCTCCCTGGTCGTTGGCTACCAGACCAATGACCCAGAGCTAAGAGGCAAGCCTGCGGCGGTGCTGCAATTGGACACCACCTGGAGTCCGGTTCTCGACGTCTTCCGCCACCTGGAAGCGCACGGCATGATATCGGCCCCCAACCGGTTGTTTACAGTCTTAGATTCGGTGGAAGAAGTAGCCCCCACCATCAAGGCCCTGGCGGGCCAGGGCTCGCCGGAGGGATTCGACCGGCAGAGCGCCCAGAGTTCCAGCACCCAGGGGTTCGGAGAAGCCGGCGCCGGCAGGCAGCTTCCCAACCAGGTTTCTGGTCGAAGGCGCTCCCCGGTACCCGCGTTTTTACCCGAGTTCAATGTCGGAGTGTTTTGCTCCGCCAACACCCGGCAGGATTCTTTCAAACGCATCGCCTATAGCCTTGGGCAAAAACTGGGGCAAAAAGGGATAGGCCTGGTCTTTGGCGCCGGCAGCTCAGGTATGATGGGGGAGCTGGCTCGGGGCGCGTTGGACCATGGAGGCTATTTAAGGGGGGCCAACATCAGCCGCATCGTCCGCGTTGAGGGCCTGCCTCATGGTCTGCACGAGTACTGGGGGGAGGAGAGCGGCATCTATGACATCTATCAGCGACTCTCAGTGATGGTGGCTCATTCCGACGCCTTTATTCTTCTGCCGGGAGGCGCCGGTACCCTTCAGGAATTGCTGGCGTTGCTATTGCTTTTGAGGGATCAGGAGAATCCTCTGATGAGACATCGGGTCCATCCGGACCGGCCCAAGAAAATCGTGCTGGTGAACCAGAGGTTGGACGGGACTGGAAGAGGGTTTTACGACCCGATAATCGATCTGATCCAACTCTTCGGATATAAAGTGGATGAAGATTTCCACGTGGTGGCCGATGAGATAGAAGCAATAAACCGGCTTCAGGATAGCAGCGACATGGTTGGTCCGGCCGCTGGAGCAGAACGGCGCCCATCCGGGATAGGATGGGCCAACGTATAATGTCCTAAGAGGGAAAGGATTGGCTCAGTCTAGCGGGAGGAACCAGGCTTGAAATTCTGGAAATTAGGGGTTGGGTCCGCCCTGCTGGTTATTTCTGCCCTCAGCATCGCCTGCACCGGCGGGGCCGTATCTCAGGCAACTGGACTGGTGACCCCAGAACCCGCACCGGCCGGATCCTCTTTCCCCGCACTTGCGCCTACCCAGTATCCCGCTCCAGCGACCGCCGCCCCTCAACCAGATGCTTCCGAACCCTCGACAGCACTAGCAGCAGCCGAAGCTACTCCTGGGATGCCCGCCCCTCGACTAACTGCCTCTGAGCAAGCAGCAGCCGAAGCCGCTCCGGATGAGCTGTCGGCTTACGCGCTGAGCCAACTGGCCATTCTTACCCAGACCCTGGGACCACGCCAAAGCGCCACGGCTGAAGAAAAGGAAGCCGCCGATTACCTGGCCTCCCAGTTCGCCGAGCACGGTTATTCGGTTCAGCTGCAGCCCTTTACCGTGCGCAGTTTCTCCCAGGACGACTCGGGGCTGTTTCTGATTCAGGGAGACGGCAACAGAGTTGAGGTGGAACCCATCAGTGGCACCGGTTCCGGAGACGTTGCGGGGCAGCTGGTCTCGGTAGGTTTGGCCAGGCCTGAGGATATACCGGATTCCGGTCTGGTCGGAAAAATCGCCCTGGCGCAACGAGGGTTGGTTCCCTTTGGCAAAAAGGCCGCCAACATAGCCGCCGCCGGTGCCCTGGGGGCGGTGATTTATAACAACGAGCCCGGCAATTTCCGGGGAACCCTGGGCGGATCCAGTGAAATTCCGGTCGCGTCGGTGTCTCAGGAGGACGGGGAACGGCTGGAGGCGCATCTCGCGGCCGGCGCCTCATCTGCCGTGAATTTGAAGCTGCATTTCGGACAAAATCCCTCTCA
>JADFQT010000055.1 GCA_022561675.1 Chloroflexota bacterium | reverse complement strand
GTTTTGCCCTCAGCTTCCTTCAGATTCCACCTCACGGTGGACACCCTTGCTTAGGCTAGCGGTTCCGGTCATCACGGCCCGCAGAGGACTTTCACCTCCAAGATGCACAACATGCCTGGCACACAAAGAACACCGCCCCGGAAATCCGGGGCGGTGTTGCCGTATTGTACCTGGGTTTCGCCCGTACGGTGAGGGTTGGCCTAGTAATCCATCGGCGGCATTGGCGGAGTTGCCGAAGCCGGCTCTGGAATTTCGGTGATCATCGACTCGGTGGTCAAGACCATGGACGCCACGCTGGCCGCGTTCTGCAGCGCGAAGCGGGTGACCTTGGTCGGGTCCACGATACCTCGCTCCATCATGGGACCGTACACGCCGACATCGGCATCGTAGCCGTAGTCGTCGCTCTGCTGCTTAACCTCGTTTAGCACCACGGCGCCCTCGGAGCCGGCGTTCTCCACGATGAGCTTGAGGGGTGTCTCAAGGCAGCGTCGGATGATGTTGACCCCAATCGACTCATCGTCAGACCCGCCGCCAAGATCATCCAGGGCCCGCTGCGCTCTTACCAGCGCAACTCCGCCGCCGGGGACGATCCCTTCCTCGACCGCGGAACGAGTGGCGGATAGGGCGTCTTCCACCCTGGCCTTACGCTCTTTCAGCTCGATTTCGGTGGCGGCTCCGACCTTAATCACGGCGACGCCACCCGAAAGCTTGGCCATTCGCTCTTGGAGCTTCTCCCGGTCGAATTCCGAGGTGGTCTCTTCAATCTGGGTCTTGATCTGGTTAATTCGGGCCTGAATTTCGGTTTCGGAGCCCTTGCCCTCCACTATGGTGGTTTCATCCTTGGTGGAATTGATCCGGCGGGCTTGTCCGAAGTCCTCAACCAGAGCCGAGTCCAGCTTGCTGCCGGTCTCTTCGCTGATGACCTTGCCGCCGGTCAGGATAGCGATGTCCTCCAGCATGGCCTTGCGGCGGTCGCCGAACCCGGGGGCCTTGATGGCCAGGATGTTCAAGGTGCCCCGAAGCTTGTTTACCACCAGGGTGGCCAGCGCCTCGCCATCCACATCCTCGCCGATAACCACCACGTTCTTCTTGCCAACTTGCAGCAGCTTCTCCAACGCGGGCAGCAGGTCGGCAACCGCGGAGATCTTCTTATCGGTAATGATAACCGTGGCGTCCTCAATCACCGACTCCATCCGGTCCGGGTTGGTAATGAAGTAAGGAGAGATGTAGCCGCGGTCGATTTGCATTCCTTCCACGTATTCGATCTCGTCCGACATACTCTTGGACTCTTCGACGGTAATGACGCCGTCCTTACCGACCTTCTCCATTGCATCAGCGATGGTTTCGCCGATGGCCTCTTCGTGAGCCGAAAGGCTGGCCACCTGGCCGATGCGGTCCCGGGTCTCCACCGGTTGGGACATGGCGTGCAACTCTTCGACCACGGCGCTGACCGCGCGCTCAATACCGCGCTTGATGGCCATGGGGTTGCTGCCGGCGGTTACGTTTTTGAAGCCTTCATGAATGATGGATTGGGCCAGCACAATGGACGTGGTAGTGCCATCGCCGGCTGCGTCGTTGGTCTTGGTGGCGGCCTCTTTAATTAGCTGGGCGCCCATGTTCTCGAAAGCATCGGGCAGCTCGATTTCCTTGGCGATGGTAACCCCGTCGCTGCATACGACTGGCGGGCCGAACTTCTTATCCAGGACTACATTCCGGCCCCTGGGACCGAGGGTAATTTTGACCGAATCGGCCAGGGTGTCGATGCCAATGCGGAGCGTCTTGCGCGCCTCTTCCGCGTAGGCCATTTTTTTTGCGGCCATTCTATTCCTCCATCAAGTCTTAAGTAAGTCCCCAGCAGGTCTCTAAGAAATTTTCGCCAGAACGTCGCTCTCGCGCATAATCAGGTACTCGTCGTCGCCGTCCTTGTACTCGGTACCGGCGTACTTGGAGTAGATGACGCGGTCACCGACGGACAATTCCATATCCACCCGGGTGCCGTCGTCGGTTACCCGGCCCGGACCTACCGCCACTACCTCACCCTCCTGGGGCTTCTCCTTAGCTGTATCCGGCAAATAGATCCCACCTTTGGTCGTACTCTCTTGCTCCATGGGAAGGATGACTATGCGCTCACCCAGCGGCACGAAACTCACCTTGGTTACCACGGCTGCCTCCTTATTCTTATCTCCGAAACAGGCCTGCCTGTTTCGTATCAACCCAAAATTAGCACTCGGACCACGAGAGTGCTAAATTATCCTAAACAAGGCACTGGCACTTGTCAAGGGACAGCCGGTCAACGTACCATTTAGCCACTCTACCTTTGCCAATCTACCGTCGAGGCGCTCCATTAATTACGCCTGCCTAACGCATGTCACCACCGGTCCATTGGCCGTCGTTACCCTGAGCTGTCCGGCCAGCAATAACCGGATCGATCAGACCCTGGCCGCCGAGATTCGCCAGGCTTGTCGCGATATCCGGGAGGATCCTGAAGTGAACCTGGTATTGTTTACCGGGTCGGGGGATTGCTTCTCCGCGGGACGCCTGCCGGTCCCCCCGGAGGTAACAACCGGCCCACCGGCGTATCGTCAGCAGTGGATCGCCGATTTGCGGGTTGCGGACAGCGTGGCGGAGTTACCCGTGCCGGTTGTGATGGCCTTGAATGGCGACACCCTGGACCACGGACTGGAGCTGGCTTTGGCCGGGGACATTCGGTTGGCTGATGAGAATGCCAGGTTCGGCCTGACCGACCTGGCATCCGGCGGCTTTCCCGGCGTCTTACCCTGGGACGGCGGCACCCAGCGGCTGCCCCGGCTGGTCGGCCCGGCCTGGGCGCAAGACCTGATCCTGACCGGCCGGGTGCTCGGTGCCCACGAGGCGTTGGAGCTGGGCCTGGTGAACCGGGTGACTCCCCCAGGCCAGGCCTTGGCAGAAGCGCGAGAGTTGGCGGAGCAGATTTTGCGCGGGGGTCCCCTCGCCGCCCGTTATGTAAAGGAAGCCGTCTACCAGGGCATGGACCTGGCGCTTTCCCAGGGCTTGGCGTTGGAGGCCGACCTGAACATCATCCTCCAAAGCACTCGAGACCGGGCCGAGGGGTTGGCGTCATTTGCGGAAAAGCGGCCCCCCCGCTACAGTGGAGCGTAAACGCCGGAGAAGCTGAACGCCGACACGATGATGCGCCGAACATTCTACGGCTTTGTCAAACTTGCCGGTTCTTGATAATGGGGTCATCTAGCCCCGGGCGCATTTAGCCTATGAAGCTGAAGCTGGACTTACATACTCACGTATGGGAAGCCTTTAATTTCCAACCGCCGTCCCTGAGCATCGCTGAAAAGGTGGTGGGGCAGATCAAGTCCAGGGGAATCGATGGAATCGCCATCACCGACCACCACAATCGGGAATGGGCCCATGAATTTCGGGAGTTGGTGGACTCCCATTTTCCGGGCGAAGTGGTTATCTTGCCGGGCTGGGAAATAGAAGTACGCCCAGCCAGCAATCCCTTTGACGAGTATCAAGTTTCGGAGATCTTTCTGCCGGAAGGCGGTGTGTTTCGCATCTATTGCCACCCCGGGTACTATTCCCCAAACATCATCATCGAAGATAACATTCACGGTATCGAAATCGACAATTACATTCACAACTGGCACATCCGCAAGCCCCAGGTGGAGGCAATAGCCCAGGCCCACTCTCTACTGACCGTGGAAGTCAGCGACGCCCACAATCTGGAGAACATTGGGCTGCGCTACACCGAGGTCGAGCTGGCGGAGCTGTATCGCCGGGCCGCGCCTCAGGGCTAGCTGGCACATGGCAGGATTCAAAGCAATACTTTATGAAATTGACCGGGGAGTGGCCCATATCTCGTTGAATCGACCAGAGGTGTTGAACGCCTACAACATGCAGATGCGGGACGATTTTTCCGAGGCCCTGGGGGCAGTTCAAGAGGATTCGGAGGTGGGAGCTCTGTTGATTTCCGGTCAGGGCCGGGCTTTCTGCGCCGGGGCCGACCTGACAGAGTTTGGCACTGCCCCCTCCCAGGTCATTGCCCGGCAGGTACGCTGGGAGCGCGACGTGTGGGGTCAGCTCTACGGCCTGAACAAGCCGGTGGTAGCTGCCCTGCACGGCTACTGCATTGGCTCCGGGCTGGAAATAGCCCTGCTGTGCGACCTGTGTGTCGCCGCTGAAAGCACCTGGTTTGCCATGCCGGAGGTTCAGCTGGGGATGATTCCGGCCGCCGGCGGAACTCAAACCCTGCCCCGGCACAACCGAGTGTCCCAGGCCCTGGAAGTTCTGCTGACCGGCCGTCGCTTCGACGCCGCGGAAGCCTTGAGACTTCGGTTGGTCACCCGGGTAGTATCCGATGATGAGCTTATGGATACCGCCTGGGGAATTTGCCGTCAGCTGGCGGACCTGGCGCCGGAACTGGTAACGGCCGCGAAGACGGCCCTGCGCGGGGCTTCGGACCTGAAATTGGGAGAGGGTTTGGCTCTGGAAACTCGCCAAGCGGTCCTGTCCATGGACAGATAGCGGTAGCAACAGCGCCGGCCGGGCATGTCGAGATTTACCCTTCGGATTTTGACCGGATTTTGAGATGAACACGACCGAGTTTCTAAGCATCGCCTGCGCCATTGTGCCCGACCGGCGGGCTCTGATTTTTGAGGGGTTGGAACTCACCTTCGAAGAGCTGCAACAGCGGGTTAACCGATTGGCCGGCTCCATGTCAGCGCTGGGCGTCGGGGCGGGAGACCGGGTAACGACCATGCAGGTCAACTGCAACCAGAGCATCGAAATCTACTTCGCCGCAGCCCAGTTGGATGCCATATACGTTCCCCTCAACTTCCGGGCTAGGGCGGAAGAACTGGCACAAATGCTGGCCATCGCCCAACCCAGCATTCTTTTTATTGGGGAGCGGTACTTGCCTCTGATGCAGACTGGGATGAATACGGGGTCCGGAGAGTTGCCGGCGAATCGAATAGTCCTCCTGGATGGAGACCCTGATGGACCCGTTTCTGAAGGGCACATTGCCTACCACCAGTTGCAGAGCCAGGGCAATCCGGAGCAGGTCCACTTTTCGGAAGCCGGTGACCACGACACGACGGTAATCATGTTCACCGCCGGCACCACCGGCGTGCCCAAAGGCGTCATGCTGACCCACGACAGCTTCTCCTCCTACCTGCTGTCCACCGTTACCCCCGCCGACCCCGACGTGGAGGAGACCAACCTGCTGACCGTGCCCTTTTATCACATCGCCGGGCTGCAAGCCGCGCTGGCCGCGGTCTACGGCGGCCGGACCATGGCGATTATGCGTCAGTTCGAGGCGGTGGAATGGCTTGAGCTGGCGCAAGAGCAGCGGGTCAACCGCGCCATGCTGGTGCCCACCATGTTGAAGCAGCTGATGGACCACCCCCGGTTCCGCGAGTATGACCTTTCCTCGCTAAGCGTGATCACCTACGGCGCCGCTCCCATGCCCCTGCCGGTAATCCGCCAGGCCATCGAGGAATTTCCGGGCGCGCGCTTCATCAACGCCTTCGGGCAAACCGAAACCGCCTCCACGATTACGATGCTGCCTCCGGAAGACCACGTCCTGGAAGGGACTGAGCAGGAGGTGGAAAAAAAGCTTCGGCGTCTGACCTCCATCGGAAAACCCTTGGAGGATGTGGAGGTGATGATCGTGTCCGAAGAGGGCACGCCGGTTGCCAACGGGGAGGTAGGAGAGATAGTCGCCCGGGGCGAGCGCATGATGAAAGGTTACTGGCGCCAGGAGGCCGCCACCGGCGAAACGCTGCGTTCCGGCTGGGTCTACACCGGAGACCTGGCATACCAGGATGAGGATGGCTACATCTATCTGGAGGGGCGAGCCAAGGATTTCATCAAGCGCGGCGGGGAGATGATCGCCCCCGACGAAGTGGAACAGACGCTGATGTCCCATCCGCTGGTGGAGGATGCCGCAGTCATCGGCGTTCCCGACCTGGAATGGGGCGAGGAGGTCCGGGCGCTGGTGGTCCGCAAGACCAGCCGGGCGGACGATCATCCGTCCTACCCGGCGGTCGCTCCGGGAGCGGCAGCGGGCCGGGACATCTCGGAGGCCGATTTAGAGGCTGAGCTAATCGAATACTGCCGGCAAAAGCTGGCCGGATACAAGCGGCCCCGGTCGGTGGTATTCATCAACTCCCTTCCCAGAAACGTGATGGGCAAGGTACTGAAACGGGAGCTGCGGGAGCTGCACGGAGCCCCATAAATTCCAGCTCCTGCCCCCCTCGTCCCACGTTGACAGGGATAGGTAATTTTGGCGATCGTGAATACACCCTAGTTTCAAGGATGATGTCATTCCGAGCCGGAACGTAGTGGAGGCGAGGAATCTAAGATTTCTCGGTCGCCTCGCTCCCTCGAAATGACATGGCGATCTGGGCCTTCAAGTACAATATGGTTCTTGTCAGCGGCGTCCCTTAGAGTTCTGGCCTTTACAATGATGCCACTCTGGGACTGCGTGATTTTTGGCAAAGGATAGGTCTGCTGTATGAAGATAGCGGTCATGGGCACCGGCGGAGTCGGAGGCTACTTCGCCGGGTTGCTGGCCAGGGCCGGGCACTCGCTAACCTTCGTCGCCAGGGGAGCCCATCTGGCGGCAATCCAGGCCGAGGGCCTGCGGATAGAAAGCTCCAACGACGGCAATTTCACCGTCCATGGGACCGCGCTGGAGGACACCTCCAACGCCGGCCAGCAGGAGCTGGTTCTGTTCACTGTCAAGATGTACCACAACTCCACCGCCATCCAGGCTATCCGTCCCCTGGTCGGCCCGGATACAGTTGTCTTAACCCTTCAAAACGGAATTGACAACGGCGAGCAGCTGGCGGCTGCCTTCGGTCGGGCCCGAGTTATGATCGGCTCCACCTACCTGGAAGGCCGGATCAAAGAACCAGGCGTGGTAACCCAGGGCGGGCCGGGAATCGCTGCCTTCGGCGAGTTGCAGCCCGGCTTGACGGAGCGAGGCGAAAGACTACTGAAGGTCTTTCAGGAGGCCGGTTGGCGGGTCTCCCTGGAGGAAAACATGCCCGGCATGCTCTGGAAGAAGTTCGCCTACCTGGCCGGTTCGGCTGGGGTCTGCACTGCCAGCGGGGCAAACTACGGAGAGATGCGCTCCATCCCGGAGACGCGGGAGACCATTCGTGGCGCCATAGCGGAAGCGCTGGAAGTGGGACGGGCTTCGGGAGCGCCGATAATTGAGGACTCCCTGGAGTGGTCGATGACCGCCCTGGACAACTTCCCCGCCACCGCATTGGCCTCCCTGACCAAAGACTTTCAGGCCGGAGGGCCGGTGGAGTTGGAAGGCCTCACCGGGACCATCGTAAGGATGGGGCGCGAGTTGGGAGTGTCCACTCCGATCAACGACACCCTCTATGCCGTGCTCAAGCCCTGGGCCCTTCGTTTGGAGGGCGTTTAAGATGTGCTTCTTTTCGTCATTGCGAGTGAAACGAAGCAATCTACCCTTCTGAGATTGCTTCGTCGTCCCGGTTACATCGGGACTTCTCGCAATGACATTTCACCCAACCTCAAAGTCACACGCCCCAAGGTATTCACCTCCCTTAAAACGCCGGACGGCGCAGCACCATCGGGTCGATTTTGCGAGGGATCAGCTGGCCGTCGGTGGGCTGGCCCAGCAGCTTTCCTTGGTCCACCATTACCTTTCCCCGCAGCATAACCGTGGTCGGCCATCCTTCCACTTCCCAGCCATCCCAGGGGCTATAGTCCCGCACGTGCAGGTCATCCATGCTCAGGGCCTTCTTGAAGGAAGGGTCGATGATCGCGATGTCGGCGTCGCTGCCGGCGGCGATGGCTCCCTTGCGGGGGTAAAGGCCCAGCAGCTTGGCGGCGTTGCTGGATGTAATATCGGCAAACCGCTCCAGCGATAATCCGCGCTTCACCACCGCCTCAGAGTAGTTGACCCCCATGCGTATCTCGATGCCGATGTTGCCGCCGCGCACGTCGACCACGTTGCGTCCGGCGGTCTTGTCCACATAAGTGGTGAAGCTGCTGTCGGTGGCGGTAAAGGCCAGGTTGCCGCCCATCAGTCCGTCCCAGAGGTGATTGCGGTCCTCCTCATACTTCAGGGAGGGATAGGTATGATACTTCATCCCGTCCGGCTCCTGGTACTGGTCGCAGATGAAAGACAGGGCCAGGGTCAGCACCTCACCGTAAACGGGCAGCCCGTCGCTGCGGGCCTCCGATATGGCGTCCATGCCGTCCTTGGCGGTCACGTGGACGAAGTACATTCCGGCGCCGGTCCGCTGGGCCAGGCGGATGGCCTTCTGGAAGGCCAGGTCCTCCACCAGCTTGGAGTGGATCAGGTGGACGTTGTACCAATCCCACAGGCCCCGCTCCTTGGCCAGCAGATAGTTGTACATCACCAGCTCATCATCCTCGCCGTGGACCGCCAAAATACCGCCATGCCGGGCCACCTGCTCCATCACGGCGCCCATGCGTCCGGTATCTATCCTGCCGATTGGGGTCAGCGTGTGAACCCGTCCCTCGGGGGGCCTGATGTCGGTGGTAAAGACCTTGATGCTGGGGAAACCCGCGTCGATCAGCTCCTTGTAACGCGAGATGGCGTCCGGCGTATTGTTGCTGGTGTAGATGCAGTGGGTGGAGTAGTCGGTATAGGCGTTGCCCTGCCAGGGAGCCAGAAAGCTGTGAATCCCCGCCGCCAGGTCTCCCTCGTTGGGAACCGGCGCGAAGTCGATAATCGTGGTGGTGCCGCCCCAGATGGCCCCCAGGGAGTGCTCCAGCGGACCGGCGTTGGGCGTCCCGTCCACCAGCTGGCGGGCTCCCGGCTGGACGTTGGCCACGGCGTGGGCATGGGGTTCAATGCCGCCCGGCACGATTATCTTGCCGCTGGCGTCAATGATTGTAGCGCCTTCGGTAGGCAGGACGCCGGGCAGCGCCACGGCGACTATCTTTTCCCCGACTATGCCCACATCCCAGCTTCCGGCTCCCGCCGGAGTGACCACCTGCGCTCCAGATATAATAGTGTCCAACATACTGAACCTCCCCTATACGGTTGTTTAATGAGCGGGTATCTGTTTTGGGCATGGGAGGAGCGCACGGCCGTGCGCCCCTACAGAATCCCCCAGGACTTTCACGCGACTTTTAGGCAGACTTGTGATCAGCCCCTGGTCGAAGCGCGCCGGATTTCAGGCCAGAACCTCCCTGGCCTTTGCGAAAATACTTTCGAACATCTCTCGCGTCAATCTGCCGGTTTGGGTGTTCTGCTGGCTGGGATGGTAGCATCCCATCAGAACCGGGCCGGCGGGCAACTCGTAAGTTGCGCCGTGACCAAAACGGGGTCGGGGAGACGGGATCTGGTGGCCATCCCCGCTCCAGGTGCGCAGAAAGGTATCGAAGGAGATTTTTCCCAAAGCCACCACAATCCGAACCCGGGTCAGCAGCCTCAATTCCTCAACCAGATAAGGGCGGCAGTTCAACAGCTCCTCCGGAAGAGGCTTGTTGGCCGGCGGAGCGCACCGCAGCGCAGCCGTTATATAGGCGTCTTTCAGGAACAGGCCGTCGTCCCGACGCTGGGAATCGGGCGAGCTGGCGAATCCAAACTTATGTAATGTTCCAAACACCCAGTCGCCGCTACGGTCGCCGGTAAACATCCGGCCGGTCCGATTACCACCGTGGGCCGCCGGCGCCAGACCCAGAATAAGCAGGCGGGCGTCGGCCGAGCCGAAGGCCGGCAAGGGCTTCCCCCAGTAATCCCAATCCCGGTACATGGGCCGTTTTTTCTCGGCGACGGCCCGGCAGTGGGCTACCAAACGGGGGCAGCGGGTGCAGCCGATGACCTTTTCTTGCAACTCTTCTATCGCGCCCAAGAAGCCGTCCTCTCAGAAAATCTACCAGAAAGCCCGCCAAAAAGCCCGGGGGAAGCGCAGGCCAACTATACCGTGCGCCCCAGGTCTGGGCAAGCTGATTACGGCCAGCGACACCGGATTGGCCGTTTCGTGCAACTCACCGGTTTCTGGCACCTTTGGCCCGGCTGCTAAAATCAACCCCTGTATGGTCACCAGTTTTCGCATCATCCCAGATACTCGGCCAGATACTCGGCCAGATACTCGGCCAGATACTCGGACGCAATAGCCGATGCCGCCAAGAAGACGAACTCGGTCCCGCTCCAGGCGCCGCAGCAGCGCAATACCCAGGCCCGTTCTGCTGGGCGGCATGGTGGCTGTACCGGTCATCTTGCTCCTGGGAATTATCTTCCTGGTGTGGCCCCTGGTTTCCGGATTATTGGCCTCTGGCGGATCCAAGTCCTCCCTCTCCAACACTACGATACTCATCGATCGCTCTGTCGCAATGGAGGATTCCTTCTGGGGCGGGCGGTCCAAGTTGGAGTTCACTCAGCAGACCATTGGCGACCAGCTATTGAGCCGGCTCAGCAGCGACGATGCCAGCTGGGCCATCCGTCAATTCGGCGGTCCCTGCGATGGCGACAACACCTCCCTGGTAACGCCCTTCTCTCCCGGCAATATAGAGGAGGCCTACACCACTCTGGCCGAGATCCAAATAGGGGGAAAACCATCATTCACCCAGGGAATGACGGCGGCGATAGAAGATCTGGCAGACCCGGAGCGATTTGGCGGCAAGATCAATTCCATAATCAGCATCGTCGGGACCAGCCAGATCTGCCTACGCGAGTCGGCTGCCGATACGCTGAATGCCCGCATGGCGGAGTCCAGCAACCGAATTTACGTCAGCATCATCGGCCTGGGAATCCCAGTTGAGGAGCGCCAGGCGCTGATACGAATCGCCAAAGCCATGGGAGGGAAAGCCTATTTTGCCAGCAACGGGGTGGATGTGGATGAGGCTCTGAATGAAATAAGGGTGGTTATGAGGCAGGTGATGACGGAGTTCAAAGAGGGTGACGGCATTTTTCTCCAGACCCCGGTGCCCATACCCACGCCTCCGCCCCAGCCGACGCCGACTCCCGCCCCCACCGTTGAAGCTACCCAAGCGGCTGAAGAGGCTGGGAAAACCGCCGGGGAGCCGGAGCCTACCGTGGCTCCAACTCAGCAGCCCCCGGAACCACCCACGACGGTCCCCACGCCCGAGCCAACTGCTTCCCCGACTCCCGAGACCACTCCC
>JADFQT010000281.1 GCA_022561675.1 Chloroflexota bacterium | reverse complement strand
CGGCACCAAATGGTCGTACGAGTCATAGGCGACTGAGGTAGCTGACATGCCCGACCAACTCATCAACATGGAAGACATGGGGGTTATCTTCTTGGTCACCGACATCATGGGCATCCATCGTGAGTCGGTTCGGGTGGAGTTGACCAAGGAGGACCCGGGTCTGGTCCAGTCGGGACCCAATCGCTCCGTGGAGATAACGATTCCCGCCACTGGAACGGTGGAGGAGTTCGCCGAAACTCTCCAGAAGGAGCTGGAGGGAATGGGATATGTCGCCACCGAGCTTGCTGAAGGGGATGAGGAGGATTAAGCGGCAACCCCAGCAAGCTCTTGGAAAGTATCTCAAAACTCTGGGATTTCGGCTGGATCGTCCTTCGACAAGCTCAGGACGAACGTGAGGTGCTCTTTATTCGTTCGTGGTGAGCCCTTCAAACTACGTTTTGAGATGGTTACCTAAACTATTACCAAGGTGAAACCCGCAGAGTTTGTGTACGTAGCTACGTGAGTCCCACCTAAGTTTTGGTTTAGTAGCCCGGCTCCCGCCATTCAAAGGCCAAAGTCGCGTACCGAACGAAGACGGCCCCGCCCGGCGCCGCCAGAGGACCGTTCACTGCCAGTATTGCTATGGTGTGCTGATTTCCCGGTTGCGGTTCGGCGGTAACGACAATCCGCTGCGGCACGTTGAAGCCCTGCACCGTCCCCCTATCCCGATTGCACTCCCCGTCGATCCATATTTCACCATAGTCATCCACGCAGGTTTCGAAGAGCACTCTGGAACCCGCCAACTCCCGCCCACCAACCGTCTCGGGCAAGGTTACCCTGATGCGATACCAGGCGAAGGCCATCCCCCGCGAGTGCCATTTGGTCAAGTCAGGGCATATTTCCCATCCCGAATCGTCGAAGTCCGCCAGCCTGGCCGGCGTTCCTTCCAGCTGAGAGACCACTCCTTCGTTGGGCTGACCGGGCACCAATCCCGGCGCAAATCGCCACACCCCGTTCACCGCCTGTAAATCTGCCGGATCTTGCAAGTTTAATGTCCCGCGCGGCATAACCAGACCTCCTGTTTCGTGAAGTTATTCCCGTGAAGTTATTCCGGGGCGCTGGCGAAGGAACCCAAAGAACCCACTGCAATATGTGTAAAACCCTTAGCCCGCAACTGGCACCGTATTGTCACCATTTAGCCACCAAGGTTCACCACTACGCCAGGACGCGGCTGATAATTTTAATGTTAAGCAAAGTGTTAGCTGATTCGTGGAGTCTTCTTCAGCGATGAAAAACTTCGTCCTGGCCAATATTTCCGATGTATTATCCACTCTATTCGGAATACACCTGGGTGCGAATGAAGTCAACCCCTTCCTTGCCTCCCTCATGGAAGCGACCAGCGTCCCCGAGGCGCTGCTGGTCAAGCTGGCGCTGGCCTGCGGCGTGGGCTATATGGTCTGGCGTTGGCGGCCCAGGCTGCTAAAAATTCCCACCATAGCCTTTGCCCTGATTGCCATGAGCAACATGGTAGTTATCTTGACCCAGCTTTAGTCCCCGACTCGCGGCAAAATTAGAAGCTGCCATTAACCGCACCCGGATTTTTAAAGACCGACTATTTTGATCCCGGCATGGATTTTATAAATCCGGTTTATGTTGACCAATAACGGGGTAATTTGCTCCACGTACTTGGAGTTGGCCAATCCACCGCCGTCCACCGGCCGCAGGTCTGGAATCTTCCTGGTCAGGTCCGACACGAGGGTCTTGGCATCGCTAAAGTCCGAGCAGATGACCACGTCCCCCAGCATGACCTGGTCCGGGTCTTGAAGCTCCTCGGCGCTGACGTTTTGAAAAGCCGCCACTACCAGAGAGTCGGGCAGCAGCTGCTGGGCCTCTTCCGCCGCGGAACCCGCTGCGACCGAGAGGGCGCTGGCTCCTCGCCCTCGCTCGAACTTCATCGGCGCGATTACACTCACCACCACCTTGCCTCGGAGTGGGTCCCGGAGTGGCTGCCGGAGATGCTCTAAAAGAGGACGTTGGGCCTCATAGGGTACGGTCAGGAAAATGACCGCGGCTTCGGAAGCCGCCTCCAGGTTGTCCGCGCCTTGGATGCGGACATTATCGCCGGCTGCCACTAGCTGTTCTGCCGCAGCATGAGCCCGTCCCGCGTCTCGGGAGCCGATGATCACTGCTTCCCCGGCCAGCGCCAGCCGTAACGCCAAGCCCTTGCCCTCCGGGCCGGTACCCCCCAAAAAAGCCAGTGGGGAAGCCAGCATTTAATCTCCCATTCTTTCCAGGAATTGGTCAGGATCTCGTACTGCGGCCCTTACTATACCATCATATTTGGTGTTGGTCGGCTGACCGGGGAAGCTTGTGCTAGAATACGGCTCATTCGGGCCAGGGGGGTATTGAATATGGCCTTCAAGCTGAATCATCTCCATTTGAAAAGTCCTGACCCGGAGAAGACCGCCCAGTGGTATGTGGACAATTTGGGAGCCACTATAGTCTCGGAGGTCGGCGGCGGCCGGGGCTACCGGCTAGACCTGCACGGACTGCCGTTGAACGTCACCGGAAAGATTGAGGGGCAGACCCATGAACAGGTCTTCGGCATGGAGCATATAGCCATCGACACCGATGATATGCCGGGCACTGTGGCAAAACTCAAGGCCAGCGGAGCTCGCATCCTGGAAGAAACGGCGGTGGGCGCCGGCCGGAAGGTTTGCTTCTTCGAAGGGCCCGACGGAGTGTGCCTGGAGGTGCTGGAAATCCAGGACTAGCGACAATGTCTTACTTCCGGTCCAATGCCCTACCCGCGACTTATTGACCCCCGAGCAACTTACCGAACTTGGGAGATACGAATCCCCCTATATCCTCCTTCGCCAAAAGGGAACTGGGGGGATTTCCCCTAACGGTGGTAGCTCCGACCGCGCTTGGCTCTTGATTCACAGCTCAGT
>JADFQT010000280.1 GCA_022561675.1 Chloroflexota bacterium | reverse complement strand
CGGGGTAAGGGAATGTACCAGTGTGTGTTCTGTGGCGAGTCGAAGCCCAGGTTGAGCGTCGCCCAACGCCACGTCCTCGCCCACTTCTTCGCCCACCACATCGCCCAGAACATCGACCTAGGGGACATCCCCGAGGTCTTTTAGTATGCCCAGCACTATATCAGCCTAGCATAACCCTCTGTTGCCATCCCTCTCCGCACCATCCTCAACAGCCATTAGCAACTCCCGATGCTTTCCATGACCGCCTTTGTCCATGGCATAGTCGGCACCGAGAACCCCCTAACGGCTAGCCAGGTTTATCAAAATGAAGTGGAAGAAGCAATGCGTACCCTGGAGCAAAATACCAGTAAGTACGGCCGCCAATCATCCGCTCTTTTCAAACTGATGGTCGAGCAAGGCCCCAAGTTTGTGCATGCCATCGCTGCCTCTGAAGAGACCACACTTCGCTTTAACATTAAGAATGGCGACGAATTACGCTTTCCCTTGGTTTTCATTTTCCCGGCCGAGGGCACCATCTGGGCCGATCATCCTTACTGCATCCTCGATAAGGCTGATTGGGTCAGCGTCGAGCAATCGGAAGCAGCTGGCATCTTCGGTGATTATCTCCTGGCGCCAGAACAGCAGGCCTTGGTTGTAGACAACCGCCTGCGTCCAACTGATAGCAGCGTTCCCCTCCACCCTCCGATTAGCTTGGATAACGGCACCGACCCCCGGGTTAACCTGAGCAATGCGATCCGCCTCCCCAGTCCCAATGCAGATGTGGGTGCGGCTGTAGTTGACCTCTTCATGATTACCAAGCGAAAAGCGACCATCATCATCCTTTTGGACGTTTCGGGGAGTATGGCGGGGGATAAAATCAAGACTGCGACAGCCGCAACGGCTGACTTTCTCGCCCGTCTCGACCCCGACGATGAGGTGGCCCTCTTAACCTTTAACGGCGGGGTTGTCACCCTGTCTGAGCCAGACGCCGTTCGCAATGTCGTCGAAGGTCTGGGACTGCGGGTTCGCACCCTTACGGCTAATGGCAGCACCGCCCTGTATGCAGCCGTCTGCCAGGCTGCTGCGCTGGCTGGCGAACTGCAGGCTGAAGATGAGGCACGGGGCGAGTCGCGGTTGTATGGGATTGTTCTACTTTCGGACGGCGACGATACTACAGGCCGGCCAACGGAAAACCAAATGTTCACTTCGTGCCTGCCGGCCGATGCTGAGGCGGATGGCTTCAAAATCTTCCCTATCGCATTTGGCGATCAGGCCAACGAAGCGCTGTTGTCGAGATTAGCTTTGGCAACCGGCGGGCGTCTGTTTACGGCCGACCCCGATTCAATCGGCAAAGTATACTTCTCGATTTCGGCCGAGCAATAAAATCTGGATGCTGCCGTGGCTGGACAGTTAGGGAGTCGAGCTATGACCGGAGAGAAGTCCACCCCGCGCTGCGAAAAATGCTATCGAGGGGTCGGGCTGCCCATCGCGCCCTGCCCAGATCGCAGCGCAGGGAGTTGCCCGTACCGAGTCTGGCAGAACCGTTCGCGGTGGAAAGAAGGTATCTACTTCCTGGCCTTTGCCGCCATCTGGAACACGATGATATTCTTCCTGGTTCTAGAAGTCATAACAGGCGAGATGCCCTGGTTTGGGAGAGTCGGTCTGGCATTGTTCGCAACACCTTTTGTTTTGGTAGGGCTGGCCTTACCATGTGCGGGCTTTTACTTCCTCTTTAGACGACGGGTGACCTGGCACAATTCGTCCTCAGGTACCATGTGGCAGCAAGAAAGGGTGTTCAGAGTGCAATGCTGGCGGAGAGTGGTCTCCCTGCAAGAAGTGGTGGCACTGGAAGGGGAACTTCCGCAGGATTTGCTCTCTTCGCCCAGCGTGGCGGCGCTGGCTCCCCAGCCATCCCGAGCCGGGAGGAAGCCAAAGGACAAGGACCTCGCCGCCAATGTGGCCGAGGCAGCATTATTGGGTCTGCTATCGCGCGGCATGCTGGAGGTTCACCGCGCCAATTTCTTTACCACTTCTGGCAACAGGGGTGACGGTTACGTTGACTGTCCCAGTAGCATGGGCGAAATGCTCCGCTACACTTCTACTCAGAACCATGTCGCTTACCTAATCGCTGCCGGTGGTACGGCGAGCCGTTCCATTGTTGAAGGAGCCCTGGAAGGCCGTATTCTGGGATTGGTGCGCGACTGGCCGACATCCCCCCAAGCTCAGGATTGGCCCCTTCCACCGACGATTTACCTCCTGGTGCAAGCTATTTTCGAGAAGGACCACAACAACCCTGACCGCTGGTTGCTCGACCTGGTGCGGGAAGACGCGGTCGCCCGCGGCCTCCTCACCAGGCAGAAAGGAGGACGAATGAGGCGCTCTCTTTATAAGCCGGAACCGTCCTCGGCTCATGGCCTCTTGGCTGAAGGCGAGGCCATGCGGGAATGGCGGAGTGAGGTAGCCTGGCAACAGCCCGAGCTCGCCAGCGCCCTGGAAAAAGAAATCCGGAGTGCTATCCGTTCACGCGAGACCTCCGGCGATTGAGCGTTAAAGGCCGGGGGAATCCCTCCGAACTCCCCTCGCTACCAGCTGCTGAGTGCTGGACGAATCTCTAGCTATCTCCGGCGGCCCGGGCATGCGACCTTTGAGGGAGCCGCTGATGTCCTGCCGGGAGATATCGGGGACGTATTAACGCTCCTCTCCGAAACCAAGTCCTTTTCGAGGCCCCAATTTCTTTTCTATGTTGTCGGTCTACAATTTTGTCAGTAACTAACTGGTCAGGGAAAATGTCAGTTGATGAGAGGACTGACATTGAGTATCAAGGAACAGAACCGGTTACACATCTTGAACGGAGTATTGGAGCGTTACTGGTCGATGGGGGAGGCGGCCTTGCTGTTGGGGGTAAGTGAACGTCAAGGATGGCGACTGCTGGCGGCCTACCGGAAGGACGGGGCCGCCGCGCT
>JADFQT010000279.1 GCA_022561675.1 Chloroflexota bacterium | reverse complement strand
GGTAACCGCCCCGTAACCTTAGCCAAAAATTCGAACAACGCTCCCCATACCCTCCCCACCAGCCCTATGCTACAATTGGTTTCTTCCACTGGGGCCTACTGGCGGCCAGCCCCGCCGGTAGCTTTTTCGGCAGGCTATTCCCTTTCTGGCCGGTGCCGGTTTGGGTCGTAAAGGTCGTAATGTTAAGACCAACAGGGAGTTAAATCGTGAGCTCATCGTCTTCATCGTCCTACCGCAAGCGGGTATACACCAAGTACGGCGACAAGGGTGAAACCAGCCTGCTCTACGGCGGGCGGGTGTCCAAGAACAGTCCCCACACCGAGGCCTACGGCATTACCGACGAAGCCGTTTCAGCCCTGGGCTTGGCTCGTTCCTTGTCCGAGGATCAGCGGGTCAAGGACATAGTTCGGGATTTGCAACGAGACCTGTTCACCATCGCCGCCGAGCTGGCCACCGACCCGGACAAGTACGAGCTGTTTCAGCAGCATTTTAAGCCGGTAACCGAGACGATGGTGGAAGACCTGGAACACACCATCGACTCCCTGGAAGAGGAGTTTCAGATGCCGACGGTGTTTGTGCTCCCTGGCGGAACTTCCGCATCTTCGGCGCTGGATATGTCCCGAACCTCGATCCGCACCGCGGAGAGGCGGGTGGTGGCGCTGTCCGAGATCGGGGGCCTGACCAATCCCCTGATAATCAATTACCTGAACCGATTGGGCGACCTGCTCTTCGTATTGGCCCGATACCACGATCGGGAATTGCCGATAGAACGGGCCACCGGCGATCGCAGCTAATTTCTACGAGCTATTTTCTACCGGGGAGCGCCGATTCCAGACCCTTGCGCTCCCCTATCCTGGCTTTTCCCCTGGGAGCCTGACAAAGCGCCGTGCCTGAATCCCTAAAAACTGAATCCCTAAAAATTGTTGTGATAGATTATCAGTCGGGCAACCTGCGCAGCGTGGCCAAGGCTTTGGAAACTGCCGGCGCGACCGCCACCGTCACCGGGGACCCGGCCCTGGTGGATGACGCCGACGCGTTGATATTGCCCGGGGTTGGTTCCGGACCGGCCGCCATGGAGAGCCTGCGACAACGAGGGTTGGTGGAGCCCCTGAGACGATTCGTCAGCTCAGGCCGGCCCTTTTTAGGCGTTTGTCTCGGGCTGCAACTTCTGATGGACCGCACCGACGAGGGAGACGCTCCCTGTTTGGGAATAGTGCCGGGTGGGGTGAAGAAGTTGCCGGCGGGCCTGAAAGTGCCCCACATGGGTTGGAACAGCGTAAAGCTAAGCCAGGAGCATCCCCTTTTTAAGGACATTCCCCAAGACAGCCACTTTTACTTCGTGCACAGCTACTATGCCCTCCCCGAGGACGATGCGGCCGTGGCCGGAATCACCGATTACGGGCTCCCCTTTTGCAGCGTTTATGCCAGAAATAATCTGGTAGCCACCCAGTTCCACCCGGAAAAGAGCGGTACCATTGGCCTAAAAATATATCGGAATTTTGTTGCGCTGGCCGCCGAGAGTACCGGCCTGCGAGAAGCAAGGAATTCCTGAAACTTGTCCCCAGCAGCCAACCTAACTGCCTGGTTTGTCTTACCCCTGAGAGTTGCCGATGAGAGTAGTTCATGGAAGTAATTCCTGCCATTGATCTGCGAGGGGGACGCTGCGTCCGGCTCTACCAGGGCGATTTTGACCGGGAAACCGTCTACTCGGAAGACCCCCTGGCCGTCGCCCGCCAATGGCAGGAGCAGGGCGCATCCCGGCTGCATCTGGTCGACCTGGACGGCGCGGCCCAGGGTAATCCCGTCAATTTGGATATCATCGCGGCCATCGTCGCCCAGAGCGAAATCCCGGTCCAGGTTGGCGGCGGCGTTCGCAGCTCCGCCACGGCCGAAAAGCTGCTGTCCATTGGAGTCGAGCGGGTGGTTATCGGCACGGCAGCCGTGAGAGACCCGGACCTGGTGAGACAGCTGTGCCAGGACGGCGGCTCCCCCAGCGTGGTGGTGGCGGTGGACGCCAGGGATGGGTTAGTAGCCGTGCAAGGCTGGCTGGAGAAGACCTCGGTCACCGCGGTGGAGCTGGGGAAGCGCATGGCGGCACTTGGCGTTGAAAGACTGCTTTACACCGACATCTCTCGGGACGGGACCCTTTCCGAGCCCAACTTTAGCGCCAACGCTGAGCTGGTGGAGAGCACGGGCTTAGCGATATTGGCTTCGGGGGGAGTCGCGTCGCTGGACCACATCACCGAGCTGGCCAAGATAGGGGCGGAAGGGGTTATAGTAGGGCGGGCGCTTTACACCGGAGACCTGGAGTTATCGGCGGCGATCGCCGCCGGGTTGGCCGGCAGTTGAAGTTGCTACCGGGCTAGTTTTCGGCCGGGAATTGCTCCAGGGCTGGCTCATTGTGGAGCGGCGTGGAGACCAATGGCACAACCGGCTCGCCTCCCTTCTCTTTCTGGTAGCGCCATCGGTCGGCCAGCAGTTCCTCCGACTGCTCCAGCCAGTCCGCCCGCAACACTTCCATCAGAATAAAGTCGTGGCCCATCCGGCGGACATTCCTGACGGGTTTGAAGCCGCACCTGGAGAAACAGCCTCGGGCTCGGTGGTTCCATTCCAGGGTGTGCAGGTAGACCCGATCCAGGCTCCTTTCGGAAAACATGTGGTCCAACAGGGTTACCACCGCGTCGAAGCCATAGGAACCGCTCCAGTAATCCCGATCTCCAATGACAATGCCCAGCTCGGCTTCCTTCTTCACGGCGTCCAGGTCGTAGTACATGCAGTTGCCGATAAACTTGGAGCCGGCCACCTCGATGGCGTAGTGATGAGACCCCGGGGTGGGATAGCGAAGCTGGTCCTCGAACATCTTCAAGTAGCGATCATAGTTCATGGTCAGGGCATAAGCAGCATCCAGCTTGGCTAGCTCCGGGTCGGAACGCCAGCGGTAGTCCAACTCCGAGT
>JADFQT010000054.1 GCA_022561675.1 Chloroflexota bacterium | reverse complement strand
AAGCTATGGCTGCTCCAACCGTGCTTAGCTATGTGTAAAAGGCACTAATAAGCTCCCTGAATAGCTTCAATCAATAAATGGCGCCACCTTTTCCAAAAATGTGTCCAATTGCCGCTCCGGTTCATAGGAGGCAAACCTGACTATCAGGGTTTGGGCTCCGGCCTCAGCATAGGCCAACAAACGGTCCTTGACTCGGGCCGGGTCGCCAAAGGGGCCCCACCGGTCTCCCCAGATTTCGGACCCGTAATAGCCCAACAAGAACTGCTCCGCCTCGGCCTGCGCCCGAACCCGATCCTGCTGCATGTTGACGGTCAGGTACATGGCGGACTCCCAGGCTCCCGGCTCCTTTCCCAGCTCAGCTCTTTGGGCCTGTACCTTCTGAATCAGCTGGGAGTACTCCTCCGGCGTGTCCGAAATGGAAATTATCCCATCAGCCAGGCGAGCCGCCCTTTCCACCTGGGCTTCCCGGGCCGGCCCTCTCCAGTGGCAGGCTAGCAAGATGGGTATCCCAGCCGCCTGAACCGGGCGGGGCTTCATAGTGACTGAATTCAGGTCAAAATGCCTCCCCTGGAAATCGAAGGGCTCCCCCGAACCCAGGCCTTTCAAGATCTTAACCATTTCCTCCAGTCGAGACGCCCGGCGGGAGGCTTGGACTCCGGCCACCTTCCATTCCTGCTGCTGCTCCTGATTAAATGCTCCCCCGGCGCCGGCGGCCACGATTAACCTGCCTCGGGAGATCAA
Source organism: Chloroflexota bacterium (assembly GCA_022561675.1). Taxonomy (GTDB): domain Bacteria; phylum Chloroflexota; class Dehalococcoidia; order Lucifugimonadales; family UBA3495; genus JADFQT01. The sequence goes on along the minus strand of JADFQT010000054.1, from coordinate 10,551 downwards.
ATCAACCGTAGCCATGGACTGGGCCAGCAGCACCGGATGCCGCAGCGCCATCAGCAGGACCGCGGTGCCCAGCCTGACCCTCTCCGTAACCGCCGCCACCGCCGCCAGAGTGGTCAAAGGCTCCAACCGCGGCTTGGCGATGAGGCTATCCCCGACCCAGACCGAGTCTAGGCCGGCCTCTTCCACCCTTTGGGCCAGCCGGATAATCAGCCCGGCATCAGTGGGAAGCGCCTCCTTCAGGAGAAGACCCCTGGTGGGCAATAGCACGCCCAGCTTTATCTTGTTAGGGATGCCGACCTCCGTTAAGGGAAATCAGTCCGGGAAGGGGAACCATTCAGGGCGTGGATGGTCCACCATCCTTCCAATGAGGGACCAACCGCTTCAGCAGACCCGGCTCCATTTGCTCATAGGTCTCCAGGTCATCCACGGTGTCCAGGTCGAAGCCGAGACCAGGGCTATAGCAAATGGCTACGGAAACCTCCATCCTGGCGGCTTGGGCCAGGTGCTTGGCGAAGCTGCGCTGCCCCAGCTCCGGCTCGAAAAAACTGCCTTGAGGCACGAGGATGCCGTTGGTGCCGCCGTCTCTTCGGGCCGGCGCCAGCGTGATGTTGTTGCGACGCCCGGAGGAGCGAATCAGGTTAATTACGTCGCTGGGTTTGATAAAAGGCAGGTCCCCAGGGAGATAAAGGGCCGAGTATCCTTCCCCGGACGCCGCGGCAAACGCCTTGCTTAGGGTGTCGTTCAGGTTCCGGCCCATTTCGGGCAGCCAAATTCCGCCCTGATCACGTACCAGGCGGGTGACCCGGTCATCCCCGCCGATGACCCAGAACAGCTCGATTGAAGCCCCTTTGATCGCGGATATAACCCGCCGGAGCATCCCCGCAGCTAGATCGGCCCGCTGGGATTGGCTGAACTGGCGCCCCAGCCGGGTCTTGCCCTCGGCCAACGGCTTCATGGGGATGATGGGGACTACGGTGGAGCTCTGCTCGTGGGGTTCAGTCATCATTCAATCTCAGGCAAGCTCAGGCAAGCTCAGGTAAGCTCAGCACGTAGTTGGCCAAGGCAATTTTGTCATCGTCGCTCTGCATTATTATCGGGGCCACCAGGGGTGTCATTCCCAGCTCCTCAATCTCAGGGGCCAAACCCTCGTCTCGCGGTTCCAGCAGAAAATAGTCACAGATGCCCTGGTACTGACGCGCAACTCCGGCGCAGGAAGCTGGATAGCCAAGCTCTGCCATGATTTTAGCCGCCGGCCCCCTCAACGCCGCACCCCCAATAATTGGGCTCACCGCTACTTTATTGGGGACCGCTGCCAGGCTTTCCCGTACACCAGGTATGGCAAGAATGGGTCCCAGGCTAAGAAAGGGGTTGGACGGACAAAACACCACCATCGAGGCTCGGTTCAGGGCCCTGGCAAAGGAGGGGGATGGGAGGGCGTGCTCCGCCCCTTCATAGCGAATGCTTCGAACCTGGGGCTGGCTGCCATGTTTAACAAAGTATTGCTGCATCGGCAAGTCCCCGGCATCGGTCTCCAGCACGGTTCGGACCGGCTGGTCGGTCATCGGCACTAGCTGCTCGGCAATCCCCAAGCAGCTAGCGAGCTCCGCGGTAACTTCGGAGAGGGACCTGCCTTCCCGCAAGAGTTGAGTGCGCCGGATATGGGTCGCCAGATCCATATCCCCCAAGCTGAACCAGGTCTCTGCCCGATAACGCCGCAGCATCTCCAGGGCATGAAATGTTTCCTGGGCCAAACCCCATCCGGTCTCGGGATTGGACAGCCCCGCCAGAGTGTACATCACCGTATCCAGGTCCGGGGAGACGTGCAGCCCGTGGAAACATTCGTCATCACCGGTGTTAACCACGATGGTGAGCTGATCCGGCGGCAGGGTACGGGCCAGCCCCAGGACCAGTTTGGCCCCACCCACGCCGCCCGCCAGCGCCAGTACATTACCATCCATAGAAAAGACGAGCCACAGAAGAGACTAGACGGTCCCGCTCAGGAGTTAGCGCCCACGCGGGAGCTTTTGGGGTGATTGGGGTGCTCGTAACGGAAGGAGTCCAGCTTAACCAGCCGGTGATATGATCCGAAGATCTCCTCCACGTTGCTCCCCACCAGATCCAGGGGGTCCAACTCCTGGTCGGTGTCACTAAAGACCCGTTTGATCCGATAGTCGGTATACCTTTCCGCGGGCACCCGTCCGGCCTGACGGATCATCTGCCGAAATTCATTAGGCCGCATTAGCTGGCCGTGCTGGGCGCCGGCCGCGGTGGAGATGCTCTCGTTGATCAGCGTGCCGCCCAGGTCGTTGACGCCGGCCGTCAGCAGCAGCTGGGACATACGGCTGCCCTCCTTGACCCAGGAGGCCTGGATGTTGGGTATCCAGTTGTTCAGCATGATTCGGGCGATGGCGTGAACCTTGATTACCTCCATGCCGGAGGGACCGGATCGCACGTCCTCCACCAATCCTTTCAGGAACATGGGGGCTTCACTGTTAACGAAACTGAGGGGGACGAATTCGGTTATCCCACCGCTACGCTGCTGAATATCCCGAATCAACTCAATGTGACGGGCCAGGTGCTCATCGGTTTCCACGTGGCCGAACATGACAGTGGAGGTGGTGGGGATACCCAATTGATGGGCGGTGGTTATCACCTCAATCCACTGATCCACCCGAATCCGGCCGGGGGATATCCGGTCCCGCAACTCTTGGTCCAGGATCTCCGCGGACGTGCCGGGCAGACTGCCGACTCCCGCCTCCTTGAGACCCTGCAAATACTCTTTGATGCTGCACTTGGACCTGATAGACCCGTAAAGAACCTCTTCCGGGGAGAAGCCATGGATGTGGATGTCCGGTAATTCTTCTTTGATGGCCTGGCACAGCTTGATGTAAAGATCGCCCTCCATCTGCGGTGGGAGACCGGCCTGGACGCATACCTCGGTAGCGCCGTAATCCCACGCTTCCTTGGCCCTTCGGACGATTTCATCCACCGGCAGGAGGTATCCTTCCTCTTGGCGGAAATCCCGGCTGAAGGCGCAGAAGCCGCAACGCTTGATGCAGACATTGGTGAAGTTGATGTTGCGGTTAACGACATAGGTGACCACATCACCCACAGTACGGCGCCGCAGTTCATCGGCCACCATCTGCAAGGCGCTGAACTCCAGGCCGGCAGTGTCGAACAGGACCAAGGCCTCATCCACCGAGATGTCCTTTCCTTCCAAGGCCCGATCCAAAGCCCGGGCTACCCCGATATTCAGCTGGCCCAGCAGCCCATCTACACTATCTGCGGCTACACCGTCTGCGGCGGGACGCTGGCTAGTCGGTTCCGACATACCGTTGTATACCCCCTTTTACGTATCCTTTGGCATCGGCCAAGGCCCCGACTTTCTGCTTGAGTGCCGCCGGCAGATAATCGTCGGTTCCCACGAAGTATTCCGGATAGACCGGCAGCCTGGGTCGCAGCTCAAACCCTTTTTCTCGGGATCGATCTCGCAGCTCAGGCAAACCCGGCCAGGGCGCCTCTGGATTTACGTAATCTATGGTCAAAGGCGAGACCCCACCCCAATCGTTAATTCCCGCGTCCAAGTAAATCTCATAATCCGATGCGCTGAGGTTGGGCGGGACCTGGATATTGGCGTCCGGTCCCAACAGCAGCCGGGCCACCGCCACGGTCCAGAGCATCTCTACTTGGGAGGCGTCGGGCTGTCGTTCCATGGGAGTAGCCGGCTTGGCTCGGAAATTTTGGATTATGACCTCTTGCACGTGACCATGCGCCTGCTGGAGACGCCGGATGGCCAGGAGGGAGTCTATGCGGTCCTGGCGAGTTTCGCCGATGCCCACCAGAATTCCGGTGGTGAAGGGGATACCCAACTCGCCGGCGATTTCCAGGGTTCGCAGGCGGACTCTGGGCCGTTTGCTTGGCGCCAACTCATGGGGGCCGCCCGCCTGGTATAACCTGTCGCTGGTGCTCTCCAGCATCAGTCCCATGGAAGGATTGTAAGGCTGTAAAGCAGTCATTTCCCGGCGGCTCATGGTGCCTGGATTGGCGTGGGGAAGCAGCGAGGTTTCCTCCATCACTAACCGGCATACATAAGCCAAATATTCCAAAGTGGTCTTGAAACCCCGCCTCTCCAGCCACTCTTTGGCTTCAGGATACCGTTGCTCGGGACGCTCGCCCAGGGTAAATAATGCCTCGGTGCACCCCATCTGCTGGCCGCGCCGGGCCACGTCCAACACCTGCTCCGGGGTCAAGTACAGGCTGGCCGCCGAGCTGGGGTCCTGCCGGAAGGTGCAATAGCCGCAAAAATCGCGGCACAGCCTGGTGAGGGGTATGAAGACCTTGGGCGAAAAGGTCACTACTTGGCCCTTGCCCCGGTCTCGAAGCCCGGCAGCGACGGCGCAGAGACCGGCCACCTCGGCGCTTTCCGCCGAGATCAGGAGGCTAGCCTCCCCGTCGTCTATTTCCCGACCCACCTCAGCCCATTCCAAAATCCCCGGCAGGTCGACCTCTCGGGTTAGCCTTCTTGTTTCGGTGGCGGGAACGCTCAACTCTGGGCTACTCCAATAGCGCAGGACTTGGAACAGGAGTTTAGCATACAGCTAGGCAAGTGGAAACACAGTTTGACGATGGATGTTTTGTGGATTAGCTTCACGCATTCCTTACCGGTGCCGTGCTAGATCCTGGGCCCGCAGCCTGGGTATGGAAACCCTCTAGAATATGGCTATCGGATTTACCGGACTGCCGGTTACGTTCCGCAGCACCAAAGGCCCCAGGGACAGCATGAACTCGTATCGATTCCGCTCCGCGCAGGCCTCCGCAAGTTGCTCTAGATTGGTGTTGTCGATGAGCCACATGCCCAGGGTAACCAATGATACCGTGTGCAACGGTGCGGTTACCGTAGCGTAGTGGCTGGGGCGGATGTCGTTGGAGGTGTCGGTCCCCAGCATTGCCACACCCCGCTCCTTGAACCAGGGGGTGCAGGCCACCTGGCAAGCGGTCATCGGCTGGGTATTGGGTACCCGCCCGGTCTCCAGGCGCATTCGATAGTTGCCGGTTCGCACCAGCAGAATATCCCCCTCCTCCACCCGCACGCCCTCCAAGCGCTCCGCGGCCTCCAGGTCCTCGGGCATCACCGGGTCGGTAGGCTCCAGCCAGTCGGCGCCGCGGACTCGGGTTATGTCCAGCAGAACGCCCCTGGTGACTATCCCCTGGGAAGCCACCTCGATAGAGTGGCTCTGGGCCCCTTCCCGGGAGGTGATAAGGCTGGCCGGTTTGCCATTGTAGAGCCGGCCCTGCCAGGAATAATGAGAAAGCGCATCGATATGGGTTATGGTCTGACCGTGGAACACCATGCCGATGAACTCCGAGGCCCCCCGCCGGACCAACCGCCGCTCCGGCGGGTCGGTGTCCCGGCCCTCGCCGCTGTCCACCATGTACCGCTGTACCTGAAAGGTGGTGTCGGGGTGGATTTCCGTGGTGATGGGACGGGCGCAGCTTACGGTAACACCGTCCTGAACCAGGGCCGCCGCCTGCTTGCGCTTGTCCGGAGTGATCAGGTTCAAGCACCCCTTCTGGTCGTCCTCACCCCAGCGCCCCCAGTTGCTGAGGGAGGTCATCCATTCCAGAACCTGAGCTTCCGATGGTATTTTCGTGGGAATATCCGCCATGGATTACCTCCAGAAGAATACGCTGAGAATGCCTAGCCGGGAAAGCAGCTTCGTGTTGGCCGGTTCGGTGGCCATTCTACCGGCAAAAGTAGAAATTACCAAGTAGATCTGGTCGCCGGCTGCCAGCTACAGTTGTGCCCCAATAAACTGGGGATACCCTTTCAGGAACTCGGCAACCGCAGTGGGACTCCGCCCCTCCAGTTGTACTTTTTTTAGCCCCAGCACTCCATGGGCGGTGCCGATTCCTGCGGGCACGCCGGCCACGTCCAGACGGACTACCCTTCCCGGAGCGACATTAACCCCCGGGAGATTAAGTTCCGGGAAGTTGAGCGAGTCGGTGACCTCCAGCAATTTCAACACCTGACCGCGCCAGTGGGTGAACAGGCCCGGCCAGGGAGTAAATGCCCGGCCTCGCCGGTTCAGCTGCTGGGACGATAAATTCCAATCGGCCTCGCCGTCGCCCCGTTCCAGCTTCCGCGTTACGGTGGCCAGGCTGTCATCCTGGGGCCGGGCAGTCAGCTCGCCGGCGACCCAAGGGGCTAGCTGTTCCGATAGGAGAGACGCGCCTAACTGGAACAGGGCAGCGGTCAGAGTTTCCGCCGTATCCTCCGGACTGACGGCCTGCTCACATTGGGCGATGATAGGGCCGGTGTCCATGCCCTCATCCAGCAGCATCAGCGTGACACCCGTCGTCTCATCGCCCTCCAGGATGGTCGTGATCACCGGAGAAGGGCCCCGATGCTTGGGAAGCCGGGAAGGATGAAGGTTGAGGCAGCCGCTGGGCGGGATATTCAAGACGGCCGATGGGAGAAACTTGCCGTAGGCAGCCACCACTATTACTTCGGGTTTGAGGGAGGCCATTTCCTGTTGCACATCTTCCCGGCGTAGGCTGGCCGGCTGAAACACCGGCAGCCCATGCTCCAGCGCGTAGGCCTTGACGGGCGGCATCTGGGAGGACCGGCCGCGTCCCTGGCGACGGTCGGGAGGAGTGTAGACGCCGGCGATTTCGATATCTGAATCCTTAACCAGGGCATCCAACACCGGAACTACAAAAACGGGAGTGCCCATGAAGACCAGGCGCATGATACCTCCCGAATTAAAAGGGCCCGGAGCAGCAGCTTGCCAAAAAGTCACCCAAACGCGGCAATGGGGCTGGATTTATCTTGACACTAAAACGGCTGACTTGCTAAAATACAGTTACCGCTTGGCGGAATCTTGGATGAAGGAGGTGATAGCGCATGGAACATAGTTTAACACGCAGGGGCGATGGTAGGCATCTGTCTGGACACGACGGGGTGACCACTCGCTAACTTCAACCAATTGAAATACGAGAACCCGTCAGTCGGGCCCAGGCTAATGTCTACCATCGCCCCTGGTACTTAGCGTATCTTGAAGGCGGTGTCCCTAACCAGAATGTCTGGGCCCGACCCTTTTCTCCCCCGAGCCCGTTCCTCCCCTGTGGAGAATCAGCGGGGTCGAATCAACCCCCAGTGCTGGAGCTTGGGAGCTTCGGTAGCAGCTGAGGGGTTTGTTTTTGCACTCGGTTTGGACCTCCGTCGGCGGGAGAGCCTGGGCAAATCCCATCAGGGCTAGTAGGTATGGATGACCGGCCAATAGGACCGCCGGAAGCGGCCCGGGCGGCGGTTCGAAGCTAGCCGAAACGATTGACAAGGAAACACATTCCACTTACAATCTGCGGGTAAGAAGCACAAACTAGAGGAAGGATTGGAGACTAGATGCTAAGAATTCGGCTCAGAAGGGTAGGGAAGAAGGGGAAACCGTCATATCGTATCGTGGTCGCCGACTCCAGGGCACCCAGGGACGGAGCGTACGTGGAGTGGATCGGTCACTACGACCCCATGGTGGACCCTCCGGCGATCACCCTGAAGGAGGACCGAGCTATCGCTTGGTTGAAGCAAGGGGCGCAACCTTCCGATGCGGTTAAACGCATTTTCGATCGGGATGGAATCTACGAAAAGGCCAATTCCGCCTGAACCAGCGGCTGGATGAACGAGTTGCCGGGTGAACGAGTTGCCAGATGAACGAGTTGAATTATGAAAGAGCTGATTGAGTTCATTGCCAAGTCTCTTGCCAGCAATCCGGACGCGGTGGTGGTCACCGAAACCTTTGAGGACGGCCAGGTGATTCTTCGCTTGGAAGTGGCTCCCGAAGACAAGGGCAAAGTAATAGGACGGCAGGGACGCGTGGCTCAGGCGATGCGGTTGCTGCTGCGGGTGGCGGCGGTGAAGGACGGGACCCGGGCCATGCTGGAAATCATTTGACCTTGACAGCCCCCACCTCTAATAATTTAAGCCGGAATACAACGCCGAATTCAACCCCTTTGCAGTAACCCTCGATTCATGCCAGACAATCCAGAGCCGGTCAACGTAGCATGGGTTCTCGGGTCCCAGGGCACGTCGGGAGAAATTCGAGTCAAATCCTACACCGATGTTCCCACCCGTTTCGATCCCGGCCAGGATTTGTATATCGATCGGGTTCCATACCGGATAACTGATTCCTCTACCGCCCGAAAAGGCCAGGTAGTCCTCAAGCTGGAAGGTATCGACACGCCGGCAGCGGCGCAAGGACTCTCCGGCCAATGGCTCACCTCCCCTGCGCAAGATTCTCCCGAGCTATCCGCCGGCGAGTTCTTCCACTTTCAGTTGCTGGGACTACAAGCCCGCACCGAGGAGGGAGAGGAGTTGGGCACCCTGCGGGAGATCATCCAGACCGGGAGCAACGATGTATATCGAGTCGAAAAAGATGGCAAGGAGTTATTGCTCCCGGCAATCTCCCAAGTCATCCGTCGGGTCGACCTGTCCGCCGGGGTTATGGTCGTAAAATTGCTGGAAGGCATGCGCTAACCGTTTTGACCGGCTCCCCTGCGCAATGCTAAAATTCTTATACACCCATTACTAAGGCTTCTCCCGGGGGCCCCTCGGCCACCTTGGAGGACTCCTTCAACCGTTTTCATGTCTGTGGTCCCTTAAATTGGGGTCACACTAACCCTCATTAAGGAGGTCTCTGTGATGTCAGGTCACTCCAAGTGGTCAACCATAAAGCGTGCAAAGGGTGTCAACGACGTAAAACGGGGGGCCCTCTTCACCAAGCTGTCCCGAGACATTGCCCTAGCCGTGCAGCAGGGCGGCGGCGACGCCGACATGAACTTCCGGCTCCGATTGGCGGTGGACAAGGCCCGCAGTAACAACATGCCAATGGACAACATTAGCCGGGCCATCAAGCGGGCTTCCGGCCAGAGCGGGGAAGGCGCGGAGGCCCTTCAGGAGGTTATCTACGAAGGGTACGGGCCCGGCGGCGGCGCCATTCTGCTGCAAGTCCTGACCGACAACCGAAACCGCACCGCCTCCGACGTACGCTCCACTTTCAGCAAGGGCGGAGGGAATTTGGGGGAGACCGGCTGCGTCGCCTGGAACTTCGAAACCAAAGGAGTCCTCACCGTAGAAACCGACGATGCGGAGCGTGCCGAAGAGCTGAGCATGATAGCAATAGAATCAGAGGCCGAAGACATCAAATATGAGGATGGCATCCTGGAGGTGCACACAACCCCGGAAAATCTGCCGGCGGTGCAGAAAGCTCTGGCGGCCGAAGGGGTAACCATCGCATCCTCGGACATATCCCTGGTTCCCAAGACCACGATAGCCCTGGACGGGAAACCCGCGGAGCAGACCCTGCGGCTGCTGGATAACCTGGAGGACCTGGCCGACGTCCAGAAAGCCTTTACCAATGCGGACTTCCCGCCGGAGGTTTTGGAGCAATATCAAGCCATTTCATAAAGCTACTGACCATCGACGAAAGTTCTAAACTTGTAAGATCCAAATCCTCCTGAGTCCCCCTTTTAAAAAGGGGGATTTACCCAAACGGCGCCGCGTCCGACCGGGTTTGGCTCTTGATCCAGGCCTCAGCAGTATTGATAGAGTGAGTATTACATGCGGGTATTAGGTATAGACCCGGGCACGGTCCGAATGGGCTACGGGGTGATCGAGAGCGGACCCCAACCGCGGGCGGAGGATTTCGGAGTAATCGGGGTGAGCAACTCCATGCCCATCGAGCACCGCCTGTACCAGCTCTACACCCACATCCTTAACCTGATCCACGTTTTTTCTCCCGACGCCGTGGCGGTGGAGGAACCCTTTGTAGGAAGGGGAGAGCGTTTTTTCGCGGGACCCGCCATCGCCGTGGGACAGGCCCAGGGACTGGTGCTGATTGGCGCTGCCGGTCAGGGGCTGCCGGTGTACCGGTACTCCCCCGCCCAAATAAAGCATGCCATAGTAGACTACGGCGCCGCCACCAAAGCCCAGGTACAGCAGACTATTCTGGCCATCCTGGACCTGAAGCAGATGCCCGAGTCCGACGCCGCCGACGCCCTTTCCGTGGGCCTCTGCCACCTGAACCACAGCCAGGCCAACAGCGCTCTTGCCCGGGAAATACCGCCTGGTCAGGAACGACGGTGAGTGATAGTAGGCATTCAGGGTATCCTCGAAGCCACCGGCCCGGATTGGGTGCACCTCCGAGTAGGGGGCGTCACCCTGCAAGTATCGGTTCCAGCCACCGCTATCAGCGAGTTGGGATCCACCGGTAGCCAGGCCCGCCTGTTCACCCATCTGCGAATCCGCGACGACCAACCCGTGTTATACGGGTTTCCCGACTTCGCGGCCCTGGAGCTTTTTCAAGTCTTGTTGGCAGTATCCGGCGTTGGACCTCGAATGTCCCTGGCGCTCATCTCTGGCCTGGGCGTTGCCGGGGTGCAGCGTGCTATCTCTTCAGGAGACGTGGTCGCCCTCAGCACCGTAACGGGCGTGGGCCGGCGCACCTCGGGTCGCCTGGTATTGGATCTGAAGGGTAAACTGGTAGCAGATTCCCCAAT
>JADFQT010000053.1 GCA_022561675.1 Chloroflexota bacterium | reverse complement strand
TGGCGAACTGACTCATCGGTTTTTACAGGCGAAGAATTCAGATTCCTCAGTCGCGGAGTTTATCCTGAGCTACGCCGAAGGGCTCTTTCGGAATGACATGGGTCGTTTTGAGACACTTATTAAGGGATCGGGCCATCCCAAACCACCCTCCCAGGCGATTTCAGCCGGTCATACCACCCGGGCTCCCAGAATCTTGGCCAGGTGTCCCAAGGCCCACTCATGCCCGGCCGGGTCGAAGCTGGCCACGCAGTCGGCGGGCACCTCCACCGGATAGTCCCGATTGCGGGCATCTGAGGTAGTGTGGAGGACGCAGATGTCGGTGCAAACACCGCAGATAATCAACTTTTCCGGACGGGACAGTTCCAGCCGCTGGGCCAGGTCGGTGTTGAAGAAACCGCTGTAGCGGTTCTTGGGGACTACGTTGCTGTCCGTGACGAATGCGGCTAGCTCTTCAATTACCCGCGGCTCATCAGTCCCCTTGACGCAGTGGACCGGAAATATCTGAAACTCCAGGTCGTCCGGGTCGTGGTGGTCGCTGATGAACAAGATTTCAGACCCAGCTTCCCTTTCCCGCTCCAGGAGACCCCGCACGTTGGGAATTATCCGGCGGGCATCGTCCCCGCAGTAGAGGTTGTGCCCGGGCTCCAGAAATCCCCGGACCATGTCGATTACCAAAACCAGGTTAGCCATGATTCGCTCCACAGGGATGATTTGGGCCTAATTGGATTTATGGTATCGCCCGGCAGGGCCTGCTCCACGGCCGGACCTACTCTAAAATGGCGGCCGCCGGTTTGGAGTAGATACCCGAAACTGGGGGCATGGTAGACTTTAACCAGCGCGAAAAATAGAAACTGGAAGCCTCAGACTATTGCGCCAGCCGATTACGATAATGTATCACACCGCTCTGATGAGTACGGCGAAATTTCTACAGGTCGCCGCAAAAAGCCTGTGGACCTACGTGGTATTGGGGCTGCTGGTTTTCTATGCCCTACTGTACCTGGTTCTAGACTTGCCCACTAATCTGGAGGATTTCGCGTCGGTGAATCCCCTGCGCACCCTTCTTGGTGGCCTGGCAACCGGCCTGATCACCGCTCAGGCGCTGGTATTCACCATTTCTCTGGTGGCGGCCCAACTTAACGCCCGCTACACCCACCGGATGGTGTCTCGGATCTTCACCTGGCCCACCGGAATCTTCATGGGCCTGTTCATCGGCAGCAGCATCTACTCCATGGTTGTTTTGGCCGCCCTTAGCTCCCAATCTTCCAGCTTCATAATCGCCTTGCCCGGCGGCCTGCCGGCGCTACATCCGGTGACCCTAGCTCTAGCCCTGGCCGGTACCTGCCTGGTCCTTTTGGTGCCCTACCTGTGGTCGTTCAAGCAGCGGTTGGACCCGGAGCGTATGGCCGTGGATGAAGGGAGGCGGGCCGTAGCCTACCTGCACAAAAACCAGGATGGGGAGCCTCCGGGGATTGCCGCCCTGGACAACATAGTCATGAGCGCCTTCGGCTACCGTGACTACGACACCTTCGCCCGAGGCATGGACCAACTCTCCAGGGTAGGACTGGAGGCCTGGCGACTGGGGCGGACCGCCTTGGGCGAGTCCATCTTCCGCCGGCTGGCCCAGATCGGCGTATCTACGGTGGATGACCCCAGAGCGCCCTTCCAGGTGATCGACTCCCTGGACTCGGTTGGCACAATCCTGGCTGAAGAGGGAGTACAGGAGGCCGCCCGGCAGGCCGCGGTGGCCATTTCGGGAGTGGGCGAGGTTGCCGTGGAGAAGGCACGGGTAGCGGTTATCCGCCGGGCGGCGGCGGTCCTGAGCGCCCTGGGGGAACGGGCGGCGGAGAGAGGCTTGCTGGCAACCGCCGAAGAATCCGCCTATTCTTTGGGGTACCTGGGAGGGCTGGCATCCCGCCGGGGTCTGGAAGATTCCACCCGGCAGATCGCGGCCTTTCTACGCCGGGTAGGGTCCCGAGCGGCGGAAGCCAAATTGGATCTCGTAACCCGCCAGGCCACTGTCTCCTTATGGTCTCTGGGCGGGTCCGCCCACCGCCACCTTCATCATTGCTCGGAGATCGTGGCCAAGGAGTTGGAGCTGATGGAGCGGGTGGTTGACCAGGAGCTGGTCGACGCCAGCTATCTGGCGGCTCCCCGCAGCGAGGAGCTGGAAGGTTTTCGGCGGCACTACCTCAAGGAGATTCGCCGATTGTCCGATGAGGCCGTCATGGAACTGATGGGCCGATAAGTACCGGCGCGAACTGACCGCAGAGGATGTGTGAAAGGATTCAGCACCGGACTAATCAAGACTGGGGGAATCGCCCTTTGATGGGCTCAGGGAAAGTTTGATCTCCAAAGCTTAGTAAATTGTTCAGGAGTCAATGGAGGTAAAGCATGTACGACTTGACCGGAAAGGTGGCGGTGGTTACCGGCGCCGGGGGCAGGCACGGCATCGGCCGGGCTATCGCCACCCGGCTGGCGCGCGAGGGAGCCGATGTGGTGGTGACCGATGTGGAGCAGTCTCTGGAGGCGATTAGGCCGGCGGACCGACAGGAAGGCTGGCAGGGACTGACCAGCGTGGTGGAGGAAATCCAGGGCCTGGGCCGGCAGGCGCTGGGACTGTTTTCCGATGTTTCTGATAGCGCCCAGGTGGAGGACATGGTCGGCCAGACCCTGGATCGTTTCGGCCATATCGACATTCTGGTTAACAACGCCGGTTCCCGGCCGGGCCGCGACCGGGTGCTGGTCGTGGAGTTGGAGGAAGGCGCCTTCGACGAGGTGATGCGGGTCAACGTGCGCGGGACCTATCTGTGCTCGCGGGCCGTGGCCAGACACATGATCGACCGGGGAGGCGGGGGCAAGATCATAGTGATTTCCTCGGGAGCGGGCAAACGAGGTATTGCCCGATATGCCGCATATTGCGCCTCCAAGTTCGCCCTCATCGGATTTACCCAGTCCCTAGCCCACGAGCTGGCGCCCCACCAGGTCAATGTAAATGCTATTTGCCCGGGGTTGGTGGATTCGGAGCGGGTTGACTTTATTGCGGCGGCCCTGGTTCCCGAGGGCCAATCGGCGGAAGAACACCGGGCATTGATGGTCCGAGAGCGAAATACCAAGGTGCCATTGGGTAGAATTGCCGTTGGGGACGACATAGCCAAAATGGCCGCCTTCCTCTCCTCCAGCGAATCAGATTACGTCACCGGCCTCGCAATCAGCGTTTCCGGAGGCTCAGAGATGAGCTGAAGCCAAAATGGCCGAAACTGTGTCATATTTACACGCCACTGCCCCAGGCTTTCCACCGATAATCGATCAATAAACACTAGGCAATAATCATAAGGGTGTTAACACTCTGTTTTCTCCTGGGCGCCGGCACCATAATCTGCCCAGTTGGACACCCGGATTCTTGGTGCCGGATTCCGGATTATTGGTGGATGATAGCCCATGCTGATAAACTCGGTCTCCCTAAAGCCTCTGAAGATAGTGCCCAACCTGCAAAAGTTCCCCCTGACCATATTATTCGCTATATCCGCGGTGCTGTTCATTGCCATCGCTATCGTCGTGATGAACCAGTTCCTGGCAGATTCGGCAGTCGGCGGGGGTCTAGCCAATCCAGAGCAGGTGGCCAAGGCAAATATCCTCCGCATCTCTATGTGGGCGATGGGCGGCCTGTTCCTGGCGCTATCTGGTTTCGTCATCGTGGCCGATGTGATCATTTTCCGCTCCAATCGGCGTGAAGTAGCGCTGGCGGCAGCCCGGCTGGCTGAGAGGGAACGATTCGAAGAGCAGTTGCTTCAGGTGCAGAAAATGGAGAGCATCGGGCGGCTGGCCGGAGGAGTGGCTCACGATTTCAACAACCTGCTCACTCCCATAATCAGCTATGCCCAGCTATGCAAGATGAACCTGGACGCGGATGATCCGCTGTATTCAAACCTGGAAGAAATTGAAAAAGCAGCGGATCGCGCCGCCGATGTAACCCATAAATTGCTGGCGTTTTCCAGACAGCAAGCTATCGAGCCTCAAGACATAGAGTTGAACCGATTGGTGGTCGACCTGGGCAAAATGTTGCACCGCCTGATTGGTGAAGATGTGGAATTGTCTATCATCACAGCACCCGATGTCGGCCTGGTAAAAGTGGAGCCCGGGCAAATAGAGCAGCTAATGGTTAACCTGGTGGTGAACGCCCGGGATGCCATGCCAGAAGGCGGCAAGCTGACGGTGACCACCAGAGCGGTTTGGATCGATGGCAAGAATCGGGACTACTTTTCCGAGCTTCCCCCCGGCAATTACGTGGAATTGAGTGTCAGCGACACCGGCAGCGGTATGGACGAAGAGCTCCAGCGTCATATATTTGAGCCCTTCTTCACGACCAAAGAGGCGGGTAAAGGAACGGGATTAGGCCTCGCTACCTGCTACGGCATCGTAAAGCAGAGCGGCGGAGACTTGACCGTGACCAGCCGGCCTGGCGAAGGCGCCACCTTCAAGATCCTTTTGCCTCAGGTGAATCAGACCAATCCTCAGCCCGTGACGCTAAAACCGGAGGCGGTCGCCCTGCCCAAGGGAACCGAGACGGTTCTGCTGGCCGAGGACGAGCCGGGGGTCCTGGAAGTGGCATCCAGGCTGCTTAGCGAGCAGGGATATAGGGTGTTGCGAGCCTCTAACGGGGTGGAGGCCCTGGGAGTGGCGTGGATGCACGCCCCAGAAAAGATAGACTTGCTGCTGACCGACGTGGTGATGCCCCAGATGAACGGGAAGGACCTGGCTGACCAGTTGGTAGCCATTCATCCGGAAACCCGGGTCCTTTACACTTCAGGGTACACCGATGAAGTGATCGGCCACCACGGCGTTCTAGAAGATGGCACCCGATTTTTACAGAAACCCTTCTCTCAGCCGACCCTAGCGCATAAAGTCAGGGAAGTTTTAGACGAGCAGGCGGACCCCCCGCTTCCTAGCGAGGTCTGTAAGGACCATCCTTAGCAGAGGCAGTTTGTGGGGGTTATATAACCTGTCCCAACCTCGCCCTTATCTAGGGGAGGAGCTTTCCACACCCTCTTAAACCTCCCCCTGTGTTACCGCTTCAGTAGACCAAATCCTCCTTCAAGTTAGTTAGAATCTAACTCAAAACGACCCTTGTCATTCCGAAGAAGGGA
The DNA here is from genome assembly GCA_022561675.1 of Chloroflexota bacterium. Taxonomy (GTDB): domain Bacteria; phylum Chloroflexota; class Dehalococcoidia; order Lucifugimonadales; family UBA3495; genus JADFQT01. The sequence goes on along the minus strand of JADFQT010000053.1, from coordinate 6,162 downwards.
AGCGACTGAGGAATCTAAATCCTGGGCTCGCAATACCTCTTGAGTCAGCTTGGCAGTTACACCATAGCCTATGGCGGCAAGACCATGGGCCCATGAACTTGAGACCCCTCGCTTCACTCGGGGTGACATTTTGAGACAGTCGGTTAGTTGGTCTTTCCGCCCCGTTCTCGGTATACTCTGGGTATACTGTCGCTAAATTCCATTGGATATTACTTTGGCAATTCCCTTCAGGATCAGCATGGAATTGGACCGTACTCAAGTGGAGCATATCGCCGCTCTCGCCCGCATTGAGCTTACCGATGAGGAGGTTGAATCCTTTGGGCAGCAGCTCTCACATATCTTGGAGCAGTTTGAGCTACTACGCCAGCTGGATACCACCGATGTGCCTCCCACCGGCCGTGCCGCGGACTTGAACACGGTCACCCGCGAAGATGTGGCGCAAGATTGCATGCCACCTGAAGATGTTTTAAGCAACGCGCCCAGAAGGGAAGGGGAGTTCTTTCGAGTCAAGGCGGTACTGGAGGAATAGGTCGGTTGGCCAATCTGTGGGAACTGACGGTTCGAGAAGCCCATCGGGGTCTGGTGGCGCGGGAATTCAGCTCGGTTGACTTGACCGCTTCCTGCCTGGAGCGCATTCGGCAGGTCGAGGACCGGGTAAAGGCCTTCGTGACCATCACCGAAGACCTGGCCCAGAGCCAAGCGGAACGGGCTGACCAAGTCCTTGCTGGCGGTCGGGCCACGCCGCTGACTGGAATACCGGTGCAGATAAAGGACCTGATCTCCACCAAGGGAATTCCCACTACCTGCGGCTCCCGCATGCTGGAGAGCTATGTTCCGCCTTACAACGCAACCGTGGTTAGCAGGCTTCTCGAGCAAGGGGCGGTAATTTTAGGGAAGGGCAACATGGACGAGTTTGGCATGGGCTCTTCCTGCGAGCACTCCGCCTTCTTCCCGACGCACAACCCCTGGGATTTAGCCAGGGTTCCCGGTGGCAGCAGCGGCGGCGCGGCGGCCTCAGTGGCGGCGGGTGAGGTCATCTATGCCCTGGGCTCGGACACCGGAGGCAGCATTCGTCAACCCGCCGCGCTTTCCGGCGTGGTCGGCTTGAAGCCCACTTATGGGTCGGTGAGCCGGTACGGCCTGGTGGCCTACGCCTCATCTCTGGATCAAATCGGGCCGCTGGCCAGGGGGGTCGCCGACTGCGCCCTGGTGCTTGATGCCATCGCCGGTCATGACCCCCTCGACGCGACTTCGGTACCCCGCCCGCCATCCGGCTACGCTGCGGCGCTGGACGGGATTCCCGCCGGCTCCTCTCCTCTGGGTCCGCAGGGAACCCGGGACGCTTTCCGAATTGGCGTGCCCCAAGAGTACTTTGTTGAGGGGTTAGCCCCGGAGGTCAAGGACAGGGTGGAGGACGGGATACGAGTCCTCGAATCCCTGGGTGCATCAGTCCAGCCGGTCTCCCTACCGACCACTCAGCACGCGCTGGCTTGCTACTACATAATTGCTCCTTCCGAGTGCTCGGCAAATCTGGCCCGCTACGACGGAGTGAAGTTCGGTTACTCGTTTCAGGATACTACCGATATGTGGGAGGCACTGGAGAAGACCCGCCGGTACGGTTTTGGTCCCGAGGTGAAGCGCCGCATTATGCTGGGCACCTACGCGCTGTCTTCCGGTTACTACGACGCTTACTACATCAAAGCCCAGCAGGTAAGGACCCTGATCCGCCGGGAATTTGACCAGGTTTTCAGTCAGGTGGATGCGCTGGTAACTCCCACCTCTCCGGTGGTGGCCTTTCCTCTGGGTGAGAAAACCGCCGACCCGCTGCAGATGTACCTGGTCGATGTCTACACCCTGCCGGTTAACATAGCCGGGCTGCCCGGCTTATCGGTCCCTTGTGGTTTCTCCCAGGGCTTGCCGGTGGGGATGCAGCTAATCGGCCCGGCTTGGTCCGAAGAAACCCTGCTGCAGATCGCCCACTCCTACCAGCAGGCCACCGAGTGGCACCTGGCCAGGCCCCAACTTTTAGCTACCGGTTAAATTGCTGATTTAACAACGGGTGGGATGAAGATGATGCGTCGAACTAGAGTTAAAGAGATTCTCCAGCGGGAAGCCCCGGGCGGAGAAGTGCTGGTGCAGGGCTGGGTCAAGACCAGACGTTCCTCGGGCGCAGTCTCCTTTATCCAGATGAGCGATGGGTCCACCCTGCGAGACCTGCAGGTCGTCGTGGAGCAATCCCTGCCGGATTATCCATTGGCGGAAGCGCTCAACACCGGCTGCAGCATCAGCGTAGTGGGAGAGGTGGTTGAATCCCTGGGTAAGGGGCAAAAGTACGAGGTTAAAGCCAAGCGAATTGAGCTCCTGGGCTCGGCCGATCCGGAAACCTACGCCCTGCAAAAGAAGCGGCACACCCTGGAGTTCCTGCGGGAAAACGGCCACCTCCGGCCCAGGACCAATACCTTTGGAGCCATGGCCCGGGTGCGAAGTGCCACCGCCTTCGCCATCCATAGCTTCTTCCAAAGCCGGGGCTTTCAGTACATACATACGCCCACGATCACCGCCAGCGACGCCGAAGGGGCGGGATCCATGTTTCGGGTAACGACTCTAGACCCGGCCAAGGTACCCCGCGGCGAGGAGGGCGTCGACTACTCGGAAGACTTTTTCGGCAAGCCCACCTTTCTTACCGTCAGTGGACAGCTGGAAGCCGAGATATTCGCGTTGGCCTTGACCGATGTTTACACCTTTGGACCGACCTTCCGAGCGGAAAACTCCAACACCTCCCGCCATCTGGCGGAGTTTTGGATGGTTGAGCCGGAGGTGGCGTTTTGCGACCTGACTGGTCTGGCCGAGCTGGCGGAGGAATTTATCAAATTCATCTTCAGCTATATCTTGGAAAATTGCGCCGAGGACCTGGAGTTCTTCAACCAGTGGTATGACAAAAGCGCCATATCCACGCTGGAGAGCATCGTCAACTCCAGCTTCGAGCGGCTCACTTACTCTGAGGCAATCGACATCCTGGCCCGGTCCGGAGAAGACTTTGAGTTTCCCGTGGAATGGGGTCTAGACCTGCAGTCGGAACACGAGCGATACATCACCGAGCGGGTGGTGCAGAAGCCGGTGGTCCTTACCGACTACCCCAAGGAGATCAAGGCTTTCTACATGCGTTTGAACGACGACGGAAAAACAGTGGGAGCCATGGACGTGCTGGTGCCGAGGATCGGGGAAATCATCGGAGGCAGCCAGCGGGAGGAGCGGTACGACGTGCTTCTGGAGCGGCTGCGCGAGTCCGGGCTGGACGAGAAGAACTACTGGTGGTACCTGGACCTGCGGCGCTACGGTACGGTCCCCCACTCGGGTTTCGGTCTGGGTTTCGAGCGCACTGTGCAGTTCATCACCGGCATGCAAAATATCCGGGATGTAACCCCCTTCCCCCGAACGCCCAAGAATGCCGAGTTCTGAGCAAGGAGCTCGGCCTGTCTTCGCCCGTGGTCCCCATCCACAACAAACTCAAGAACGCATCATTGACTAGCCAGCTAGGCCACGAATATAATGGTGCCGCTCAAGCTGGATTACCCAACGGGCCCAGTACCCTGCGGAATCCGTCCCGCATGCCCGCGACCCGGTTTGGCTTTCCCGCCCCGCCGAAGGATTGGCGGGTTTAGCTGGTTGAGAAGCTCAAGGAGACCCTCAGGACCCACGCCCAAAAGCATTTTTGAACCCAGGATTTTTGGACCCAGGAAGGAGGCGCTATGACAACTCAGGAAGCTGTGCTGCATCCACCGGCAGTTATTAGCGAGCTGGTCAAGAACAATGTTACCCATGTGGTGTGGCTGCCCGACAGCGAAACCAACTTTATGTATCAGCTGCTGACAGCCGAACCCTCGTTGGACCTGGTGCCGGTGTGCCGGGAGGGTGAAACCATGGCCATTGCCGCCGGCCTGTGGGTTGGCGGGAAAAAGCCCGTAGTCCTGATTCAGAATACCGGAATATTTGAATCGGGCGACTCTATTCGGGGTCTTGGGCTGGACATCAACCAGCCGCTGGTAATGCTTATCGGCTACCGGGGCTGGAGCCGCCACGGCGTCACCACCGACTCGGCGGCCCGCTTCATCGAGCATATCCTCCACGCCTGGGGGATAAACTACTACTTGATAGAGACCGACGAAGACGCCGGCCGGATTAGCATCGCGCTCGAGGAGGCGGAACGGACCCAGAAGCCGGTAGCGGTGCTGGTGGGTACCGAGTTCGGAGCCTAAAAGCCGAAGGGCGATTAACCGGACCATTAACTGGGAAGGAGAATCTTTAGCGTGATTAAAAACGAAGACGCAGTGAAAATCATCGACAGCAAGCGCAACGGATCGCTGATTGTTCCGACTATGAACGCCAACAACGTCAGCTTCGGCCTGCCGACGGTCACCAGCGCCCAAGATTTCGACCTGCCTCTATCCGGGGCCATGAGCAAGGCATCCTCTTTGGGATTGGGACTGGCCCTGGCGCAACCGGATCGCAAGGTTTTCGTTTTGGATGGCGACGGCAGCCTGCTGATGAACCTGGGAGCGCTGGTTACCCTGGCCAATAAGGCTCCCAAAAATCTTTATCATTTCCTGTTCAATAATGGGGTTTATGCCGTTACCGGAGGACAGCCCATACCCGGGGCGGGCCAATCTGACTGGGAAGGCATGGCCAAGGCCGCCGGATATGCCGCCGTGTTCTCCTTTGAGGACCTGGAAGACTTGACCACCGGAATCGACCAGGTGTTGGCCGCGGAGGGCCCGGTGTTCATTCACCTTGCCGTGGAACCCCAGGTCGAGAACACGCCGGTCCAGTACAGGCCCCGCCCCAGCAGGTCAGTGCAGCAGGCCTTCCGAGAATTGCCCCTTACCCTGGGGGTGAAATAAGCCGGGGGTAAGATAAGCCGCGCCTCAACCCCCGCCCCATAAGTGGCTTGCCCATAGCAAAGCCGAGGTGGATCTACATGGACCGCTATACTACAACTGCGGGGTTCATCTGGGCATTAGCATAGAAGGGTGTCGATTCTGCAGCCATGCCGCTGTTCCGGCGCCCGCTTTTTCTGCAAATGTGTGTGGGAGAAGCTTCAAATCCGGAGTAATCAAGACTGGAGTAGTCGCCCTTCGACAGGCTCAGGGCGAACGGATCGGCTTCCGTTCGTGGCGACCTTGTCGAACCATGAACTGTTGCTCCTCACCGCACCCTCTAAAATATAACGGGCATAATGTTGAAGAGCTTGCTAAAGGGCCTGCTGGGCCGGCTGGTATCCTATATAGGGTTGGCGCTGGGTTTCTGGCTGCTGTATCAGGCCTTGCTCCAGGCGAACCTGCTCTACGGCATCTCCCTGGGACTGCTCGGGGGCGCCTCCATACTGCTCGGCATGTATTTGCTGGTGACGGCACGGCATATCGCGGGCGATGGGCCTGTTTTAGATTTGGATCAAGAAAAGGAGGGGACTGCCGGTGATTCCTTCACTGGAAGCAGCCAAAGCGATAAACTTTCACCGTAAAGAGGCCCTGGTGGTGTCTACCTCCTCGGCGCTTCGGGACTGGAATCAGGTGTCGGAGCGCAGGGAGTTGGATGTTGACCTGACCGACTGCATGGATCGGGCTCCGGGGGTGGGTCTGGGTCTATCGCTAGCCCAGCCCGACCGCAAGGTTCTGGTGCTGGACTGCGATGCCACGCTACGCACCGACCTGGCGGTTTTCGCGACCATCGGTGAGTCCAAGCCGGAAAACCTGGTCCACTTCGTGTTTGAGGACATCGCCAGCCTGTCCACCGATGGGCTGCCCGTTAAGGGCCTGGATAACGTGGATTTCCAGATGATGGCCCGGGGCGCCGGTTATGCCAATACTTATAGGTTCAACGACATTGAGGAACTGCTGCTGGGGTTGGAGTCGGTAATTGAACAGCCCGGCCCTACTTTGGTCATGGTGGAGGTGGTGAGGGACCAGGAGCAGGCGCCTTTTCCGGAGCGCGGCATGGCGGAAGGTTGGGCTGTGGTCAGGGAGTCTCTGCTGGACGGAAAATAGGTATTATCGAAGCCGAGACAGGTATTTGACGGACAATTCCGTCGACACCGCCCGCTGAATCAGGCCGAGACTACCATTGAAACTACTATTAAGACTGTCAAGTTAAAAGCGAGGCGGTGGA
>JADFQT010000052.1 GCA_022561675.1 Chloroflexota bacterium | reverse complement strand
CTCCCGATCAATGCCCTAGCCGTGTTTTAAGGGGAATGCCATGAAATTCTCACTGGCCTACGAAATGCAGCGTCCCATGCTCGACGACCACGCGGTCATCGAAGAGACCATCGAACAGTGCATCCTGGCGGACGAGATGGGGTTCGACTCGGTGTGGTTCGTGGAACACCACTTCCTGACCACCTTCTCCGAGTCGCCTTGTCCCGAGGTCATCTTCGGGGCTCTCAGCCGGTTGACCAAGCGCATACGCCTGGGCTTCGGCGTTGTGATCCTGCCCTACCACCATCCGGTGCGGGTCGCGGAACGGGTGGCCATGGTGGACCAACTGTCCCATGGCCGCGTTGAGTTCGGCACCGGACGCTCCGCTCCCTACGAACAGTTGGGCATGGGCATCGACCCCCGCGACACCCGGGAGATGTGGGACGAGGCCCTGAGCATGATTCCCAAGATCTGGGAGTCGGACTATTTCGAATTCGAGGGCAAGTTCTGGAACGTGCCCGCCCGGCAGGTGCTGCCCAAGCCCTACCAGAAGCCCCATCCGCCCATCTGGGTCGCCGCGCTGCAACCCTCCACCTATCAGATAGCGGCGGAGAAGGGCATCGGCGTCATGGCCCTGGGCGTAAGCGCACCCTCGGTGCTGGAGCCCCACATCCAGCAGTATCGCGAAACTATCAAAACGGCGCAGCCGGTGGGAGCCGTCGTGAATAACCAGTGGCTCAGCTCCTGCTTCGGCTACTGTGGCGAAGATGACGCCGCGGCCCGGGATCTGTGCGCCCGCTCGCTGAAGAGCTTCTTCGGTCCGGGGCGGCCCTACGTGCAAGACCTGACCGACGTGTACCAGCGTCTGCTGGAGCAGTGGGGAGGTATCCCCGAGCACCTGGTCCAGAACTTCTCCCGCTATATCGACGTGAAAGAATCCTCGGAGGGGACGGCCACCCAGTTCGACCTCTCCGGCGGCAACGCCCTGGCGCACAAAATCTGGGAGGAGATGGACCCGGATACGCTGGTGGACCGGGGAGTGATAGTGGCTGGAGACCCCCAGAGCTGTATCAACGCCATCAAAATTCACGAGGCCACCGGCGTCGACCAGATGCAGTTTCTGATGGCCACCGAAACGGTGGAACACTCCCAGGTGATGAGCTCCATCGAGCTGTTCGGCAAGCACGTAATTCCGGCTTTCGGTAGGTCCAGGACAAGGGTTTCATTGGGTCGAGCGGATCCAGCCAGATAGGCTGGCTCGCGCCACCTTCTGAGGGGCTAGTATGTCAGAAGCACCCAAGGCGGCCGAAGAGGCTGGCCAAGTAGCATCCACCGGAAATCATCTTTTGTTGGCGCTCGGTGCGTTATACAGTGTCCTAATGGGTTTGGCCGTGGTGACGGCCATCCAATTTCTTTTTGGTAACAACCCCGAAGTGATCCCTACTCCCAGGAAAGTTCCTGCCGAAAGCTATTTCATGTTCTTTGCTTTGCTGCTGACGATTATCCCCTTTTATCACGGCACGCTGACACACATCGCCAAGACCCATGGGACAGGCGGAGGCAAATCGTTCCAACTCCTGCTCGACTTGATCTTGGTATTGTTTCAGGGAGCTATCTTCTCGGCGATGGGATTCGCCCTTGGCCAAGTCCAAGTCTTCATCATTTGGTTCATTTTTCTTTTGGGGTTAAGTCCGATTTTCGTAGTTCTCACCCGGCTTCTCGCGAAGCCAAAATCAGCGGCCAAAACTCCTTGGAAAAAAGCAAAGGACTACCCCCGAAAGTTCTTCGAGAAAAAAATCAACGATCAAGAAATGCCCCCTAACATATGGACACTCGCAAATGTGCTGGCGATACTATTCCTTCTGCTAGGGGTTTGTTGGCTTCCGCCCGCCTTCGTAAAAGAAGGGGGAGCCTTGGCCGTTTTGGGCATAGCCGCTGCACGCACCCTGGCAGATTATGTATTTGCTCGGAAATACTACTTCCCGCGAATAAATGCGAGCGGAGAGGAATCGCCCAGTGCTCCGGCTGCAACAGCAGGCCCATCTTAAACCTTCCCCCCCTGTCCCCCGCGTAGACCATGCCCCGCTACTCTGCTAGACTTAGGTCAATTCAAGTGGAACCCCCGAGTCAGAAAGGTAATCGACGTGAGAAAAGTAGTCAGTGAAATCAGCGGCGCGGTTTTCAGCCTGCCCTGGATGGTGGCCAAGGACTACGGCTTTTTTGAGGCTGAGGGCATCGACATGGAGTTCGTTCGCGCTCAGCCCAGTGGCGTGGTCAATCCCACGGAAAATCCGGAAGATGTGAACCCCGTATTGGGACACACCGCCTTCGAGGAGGCCCGGGTCTCCATCTACCGCGCTTGAGAAGAGGGTCAGGTCCGTCGGGCCTATGAAAGCAAGCAGGGAGCCCGCGTCATATCCTTGCGTTCCGCGGTGGCCAGCCAGGCCATCATGGTGCGGCCAGATTCCAGCCATTATTATCCCGGCACCCTGGGCAACAAACCCATCGCCGTCCAGTTCCACGCCGGTTCTCACTACGTGGCGTTGCGCCTGCTGGAGGGCTATCTGGCGCCGGAGAAGATCAAGCTGGTCCATTACGGGTCTCCGGCGAACCGTTTTGAGGCAATGATGAACGGGGAGGTGGAAGCCGCCGCGGTCATGGAACCCTGGATTACCCTGGCGGAAAAGCTAGGCTGCCGGGCGGTCTGTGAGGGCCACTACTTGGGAGCGGAGAACGCCAGCGACAGCATGGACGAAGAGACCTTCGCCGCGATAAATCGGGCGGTGGTCCAGGCCGTGGACCTGATCAACGCCGACAAGCGCAAGTATCTGCACTACCTGATCGACGACCCTAGGTTCGCTGAAGTGGCGGCCAAGTACGGCGGGGTGACTCCAGAGGACTTTCACCTGCCGCGGCTGCGCTACTCCTACAACACCCCCTACACCGACGAAATCGTTGCCGACACCTACCACTGGATGGTGGGTTGGGGCCTGCTTGACGGCGCCGCCTGCTCCTCCGACCTGGTGGAGAATCGAATTGCCGAACCGGCAGCAGCCCCGGCCGACGATTAAATTACCAGCCATTCAATTAACAGGCCCCGGGCGACCAACAGGACCAATCGCCGGTCAGGGTGTCCCATCCTGACCGGTTTCACGTTCCCTTCCTGCCTTGGGGAGCGGCCCAGCATCGGGATACCGGCAGAGCATTTGACCAGATGTGGAGAGGTGGCAAATGGCTTTCTCGCTGAAGCGGCGGCCGGGAGTGGCCGTGGTGGAAATTTACGGTGTAATCGGCACCCGAGTAAAGGACTCGGCCTATTCCCGCCTCTTCGAATCCATCGCCCGTAACAAAAGGTACGGAGCCCTGCTGCTGGACATCGACTCACCGGGCGGTTCGGCCACCGGCTCCGACCTGCTCTACCACAGCTTGAAGCGGGTTGGCGAATCCAAGCCGGTGGTGGCCTACGTGCGGGGCCTGGGCGCATCCGGCGGCTACTATCTCTGCTGTGCCGCCAGTCGAGTGGTGGCCTTGCCTACGGCGCTGATCGGCTCCATCGGCGTGATCCACGTTCGCCCCATCCTGGAGCAGCTGCTGGGGAAGATTGGGGTGGAGTTCTCGATTCTCAAAGAGGGCCGCCTCAAAGACATGAGCGGGTTTTGGCGACATCCCACGGATGAGGAAAGTACCAAGTTCCAGAGCCTGCTAACGGAGATGTACGATACCTTCGTCACCGTGGTGGCCGAGGGACGGAACCTGGAGCAAAGCCGGGTGCGAGAGCTGGCTACTGGAGAATTGTATACCGCCCGGCAGGGGCATGAAGCCGGTCTGATCGACGAGCTGGCCGATTTTTACCGCGCGGTGGACATTGCCGCCGAGCTGGGCAACGCCCGACCAACCCCCAAGTGGGTGCGGCCGAGACGGCCTTTGTCGGTACGGATGTTTGGAAGGGACTCCTCAAATCTGGATTTACTGGCCGGCGAAGCGAGCCGGCTGCTGGCCGGTGGCGTCTACTTTCTCGAGCCATCGTACCTGTTGGGGGATTATCTCAACAGCTGATGAAGTGATTACCTCAATATGTCACGCCGAGCCCTTCGGCTTTGCTCAGGATAAACTCCGAGAGGGGTCTAAAATCCCTGGGGAAATGGCCCTGACGCCATTGGCTTTGTCGTAACTGTAATACCTGCTCAGGAGGTATTGCCGGTCCAGGATTTAGATTCCTCAGTCCCTTCGCTCCTTCGGAATGACATATGTCGTTTTGAGAGAGTTGCTAAATGGTATTGCTGTATTTACGTCGTGATGAGCTATCCTTCCAGCTTTTTAGCCTGCTGCCAGAACTCCTCCTTCTCGCGCAGCGGCAGGTCGGCAAACACCTCCCCGGCCTCCGCCACCAGTTCTTCCATCCGGATGTAGCGCGCCGAGAACCTGGCATTGGCCTGGCGCAGGGCATCTTCCGCCTGAAAGTCTAGCCAGCGACAGAGATTGACCATCACCAGCAGCAGGTCGCCCATCTCATGGAGCCTCTCCGCATCGGTCCCGGCCTGGCGCAGCTCCTCAACCTCCTCCCGCACCTTGTCCAGCACTCCGGACACGTCCTCCCACTCGAACCCGGCTCGCGCCACCCGGTCCTGCATCAATTGGGCATAAACCAGGGCCGGCAAGTTTTTGGGAATCCCCTCCACCGGCGATTTAGAAATCCCCTTTTCGGCCCGCTCCTGCCCCTTCAACCGCTCCCAGTTGCGCTCCACCTCTCGGGCGTCCGCCACCTCCACATCGCCGAACACATGGGGATGCCGCCTTACCAGCTTCCGATTCACGGCGGTGATCACATCGGCTATGGTGAACTGCCCGTTTTCTCGAGCGATGTCCGCATGAAAGGCGATCTGAACCAGCAGGTCACCCAGCTCTTCCGCCAGCGGGCCCGGGTCGCCCCGGTCGATGGCTTCCAGCACCTCGTAACACTCCTCCAGCAGATTACGCTTGAGAGAAGCGTGAGTCTGCTCCCGGTCCCAGGGGCAACCGCCGGGCGCCCGAAGCCGCTCGACAATGCTAACCAGGGTGGGGAAATATCCCAGTTCGCTTTCGGGAATCTCTTTTTCCAACATGCGCGAATTATAGAGGCGAGGACAGTTGCTCAACAAGCGGGGCAGTGCTAACGTAGAATAGATAAGCCGGGAAAGATACGCCGTGGGTAATCTATGAGCTGGTTGGTCAAGATACCGGAGACCCTGTTTGTGCTGGCGATTCCTCTTTTTATTCTGTCAGCCAGCATCGCCTGGGCGATAAACGACGAGGGCCTGTATCAGCAGGGGTTCGACGATTACAACATCTCCCGGCGCTCGGGGATTTCCCAGGTGGATCTACGGTCGGTCGGAGCCGAAATTCGGCGCTATTTTAACTCCTCGGAAGAACCCCTCAGCGTGAGGACCAGGGTTTATGGGGAGGAGCGGGACCTCTTCACTCCCCGGGAAGTAATCCACATGAGGGACGTGAAGGCTCTGATTCAGAAGGTGTATCTGGTTATGGGAGTGGCCGGCGCTTTCTTAGTGGCTGGGATCATTGGCGGGATTGCCTGGCACCGAGGCTCCTCCCCTGACAAGCTGGCCATGCTGTTCCATTGGGGAGGCTGGCTAACCCTGTCCCTGGTAATGGGCGTGGGTCTGCTGGCCTTAATCGGATTCGACGCCCTGTTTCTAAAGTTCCACCAGATAAGCTTTTCCAACGACTTTTGGCTGCTGGACCCCCGCACCGATTACCTGATAATCCTGTTTCCCCAGGGGTTCTGGTTCGACGCCACCATACGGGTAGCCCTGACGGCGGTGACCGGCGCACTGGGGCTAGTGGGGGTATCAGCGGTGTTTCTGGGATTCAGATGGTGGCTCGGGCCGAACCGGTCCTACTGGCGCCGTTCGGGAAACCCGGAGCTTTTGCAACCGGATGCCCCGGAGATGCCCAGCAACAACGACCCCTGGCGTTAGTGGCTGGAGCAGCAGCCTCCGCCGCAGCAACCACCGCCCATGGGCGGCATGGGGCTGAAATCCGGGCCGGGAGAATCGCTAGCAGTTATAGACGCAAAGACCGAGATGGCCCTTTTGGCCGGCTGCTCGCAGACCGGGCATTCAGCGCCGGTAGAACTCATGGGCTGCAGCTTGTCGAACTTGTTGTTGCAGGTCGGGCAAAAATACTCGTAAAGGGGCATGGCACCACCTCTCGCTATTCCGAAAAGGCCCGGCAAATTCAATCCGCCGGTAACTCATCGGTCATTCAAAAGAAATTTACTCCGCTAAAGGGCCAGCGTCAAGGGTGGGCGCCCCACCCAGAGATGACTTCACTGTCAGACCACAGCCGGGCCTGACCTGAGCCAATAATTGGCAGGTAGACTGAACGGCTGTGCTAGGAATGTTGCTCAAACTCCTACGCTGGCCTTTCCGCTTTGTGACATGGCTCCTCGGTCTGGCAACCAAATGCTTTGTATTTGGCTGATGCGGATGCCTGGCTGCGGCGGCGTTGGCACTGCTGGTTTTTATAGTTGTGCTGATTCTGCTCCTCTTTTGGTGAACAACCTGCGCAAACCTTTCCTGTGCCAGAGGGAGGAGCGACTCCTCAGCCAGGCGCCGCCCCGCCCTGCCCCTGGCATTGCGGCCCGTCCACCGGCCTAATATACTTGTCGCAGGGAAACTGGCTACGCCCGCCCTTCTTCCGCCAGACATGGCCGAAACCCCAATAAAGGACCCCCGATATGGAATGCACTTGAAATTTCCAGCTAAACGGCGATGGTCTCCGGTGGCCTGGGCCCTCCTGGCCCTTTTGGGGCTGACTGCTTGTGGCGTCGAAAGCTCCATTTCCGGGAATACCCTGGCGCCCACCATCGCTCCGCCCGCTCTGGAAAGCGGACCGCCGGCGCGCGCCGAGGCGGAATTGGCCCCCACCAATTTGCCACAACCCCAAGTTGCGCCGGCCGCAGATGCCCAGGCCCCAGCCGAGGAGTCTATTTTGCGAAGGCCCGAGTACGATGTCTCTGCTGAGTTCTCCCAGCTGATAAAGCCCCACTTCTTCGCCCAGGACTCGGGTGGCGCCCTGGTACCGGCCCTGGGCGAACCGGAGCTGGTTCTGGAACACCAGGGCAGTATCAAGATTAAGTTGGATGATGGCGGCGCTGCCAGGTATTTGGACCTGCTGGCGCTGGAGTCGGAGCAAATCGGCGAGCACCCGGTCCATAAGATCTTCCGGCTGGAGGCCATGGGCGTGCCCATCGCCCCGGACCTGTATCTGAAACTTCAGCCCGACCATTTTGACCCGACGCTGTTCCATCGTCTGGACTTCGAGTACCAGCGGGGCCAGCGCACCGGCGGGGTTATCTCCGAGCTTTTCCCCGACGGAACCTTTTTGGTCATCACCGATGAAGTGCCTCCGGAGTGGGAGACGAGCAAGGAGGATTTGGCCTCGCCCACCCACTTTCACGTAAATCCCCGGGCGTTGAGCGCGTCGTCTTCCCGCCTGGCGCAAGAATTCGAAGCAGAAATCCTGAAGCTGCCCTTTAACGACCAGCGGTACCCAGCGCCGCCCCTGGCGGAAAAGCAGTGCGCCGTATACCGGGAGAGCCTTAACCACCCGGCCTACACCGATCTTCTGCGCGACCTCGGGTTCCGATTCACCGTCGATTTTACAGTCGCTTTGACCATCGGGGCCCAGCCGCCAGAATCGCCTCAAGAGCAGCCTCCCTTCGGAGCGCGTTTGACATCGCTGCTGCAACAGGGCGCCGGCAGTAACACCCGCTATTTCGGCATGGGCAGCCACTGGCTGGGCAATCTGCTCCGGCAGCTGGAGGTGCCCTGGATGGGCGAGTGCGATACCGCCGGAGGGACCAGGCGTTATCGCCCGGTGGGCGAATCCGAGGACCGCTACTACCTGACCCTGCGGCGGTCTCTGGAGCCGGACCAGACCCAGCGCTACAAGATCATCAAGCTGGCGGAGGACGGTTCTGGAGAGGTTGTGTATACCGCGCCGGGCATCATGCTGATGGCGCTGCCCACCCCATGGGATGACACCCGCTGGATGATGAGCACCGAGGGATGGCCTTCGGCCTTGGGGGACCGGCCTGCCGACCCCAGGTGGCAGTCGGTATACATCGTCAACACGGAAAAGCCCGAGGAGTATCAGATTGTTGAATACCCCATTTCCCAATTTCCCCGGGCCCCGGAGTCGGGCCTGTACGGGGCTTCGGCGGCTCTAAGCACCGACGGCCAGTACCTCCACAATACCCTCTACGGATTCAAGTATGAGGGTGGCGGGCTGTGGGTAGCCGAATTGGAGGAGGGATTCCACGTCAAACCGGATAGCTTTGTCCGCTTGGTGGAATGGGACCACATGCTTAGCTGGATGTCCCTGGACCCTGACACGGACCCAGACGATGATTCGACGGATTCGTCGAAAACCAGGGCAATCTTTATCACCGGCAAGGAGGTAGCCGACGACTTCGCCATGACCGCAAACGTCATGCGGCTAAAGGGCTCCGGCCTGGAAACACGAGTGGCAAGCAAGGAGCGGCTGCTGCGGATGGTCGGTTGGAATCCGGTGCCCTTCGCCAGGCAAACCCTGGCCGACGGACGGGTACGAGTGGCCGTGGAAACCCACCTCAACTATGAAAACTCGCTGCTACCCCGCGCCAAAGGCGTCTACCTATTCACCGTAGACACCACAACTCCGGGTTAGGAATCCAGCCTTGACCGGGGATTCGTCCGGTTATTGGACCAGATTCGGAGCAACGCTCTATGCCACCGTTATACCCAACTCGCTGTGCAGGTCGCGGATGGTTTCGGCCCGGCTGCGGCTAGGTCGGCGCTGCCGGCGGCCGATAGGCTCGTTCTCCACCTCGGGCACCACTTTAATGGCGACAAAGACCGGCCCGGTCTCCTTCATGATCTGATCCACGCTGGTGGCGAACTCTTCCAGGTCGGTGAAGGAGTAGGCCGCGGCATATCCCGCCTCTTTGGCCACTCCGGCGTAGTTTATCTCCTCGGCGTTGGGTACCGGCTGGCCTCCGGTGGTGGCGTAGCACTCATTGTCCAGGAGGAAATGGAAGAAATTCTTGGGCTTCTTTCCGGCAATGGTGGCCAGAATACCCATATTCATCAACAGAGCGCCTTCCGAGTCGAACAGGACCACCTTTTCCTGGGGCAGGGACAAGGCTAATCCCAGCGCCGCCGACGTCGTTTGCCCCATCGCCCCGCCCAGGTTAAGGTCCCTCTTTTCGTTGGTGGTAAAGTCCATCCAGTGCCGTCCGGAGGTGCCCGTGGGAATTACGATCGCCTCGCCCCGGTGTTCCTGGAAGGTTCGGAAAACGTCCTCGGCTCGAATCATCGCAGCCCTCCTAACATCAATCTATTGGGGAAGTTTCGCCCTTCATTGGACGAGCAATAAACGCTCCGCCCCGGGCGGGTCATTCGTTTAAACTCGGTTGAATCCGTGGTATTCGTCTCCAACCAGTATGGCCACCGGGCGTTTGGTCTTGCTGGCCTCCTCAAAAGCCAGCGAGATGCGAGAGGCGTCGGCGTCCTGCTCGACCAGATAATAGTTGACCCGCATGGCGTTGAGAAAGGGCTCGGTGTATCGGGCGACGGAATCGGTAATCACCCCGTGCCGGTTCCAGCCCCGATAACCGACCACCATTACCAGCGGAAAACCGGAATCCAAAGCCATGCCCCGAATTGAATCCCCCGACTCCAGCATGCCGGTGTTCTGGATCAAGCAAACCGGCTTCTTTCCGCCGATGATTAACCCAAGGGCAATCGCGAAGGTCTCCCCCTCTCTAGAGGCCGGGACGATTTCCAAGGAGGGTTGCTCCTTCATCAGCTCATAGAGGTAGTTGGTTTCGCTGTCGGGTATGGTCACCACGTGGGTGACCCCATTTTTGTTGAACTCCTCGATCAAGGTCTCGGGACTCAAGATCGCTCTTTGCTGTTCTACCATTGCCAGTCCCCCAACGCCGCTGTCCGCGGTTATTTGCCGCCAGGTCCGACCCATTCCGCAATCATCAGGTCAACCCCGCCATTCCTGCTTGGCGCGCTCATTATATTCAGCAGCAGCCGGGCGGTCAATGCGGGTCCCAGGCCGGGTCCCAAGCCTGGCCCCAGCTTGGTCAAAGATGGGCTGAAGTACGCAGGATCTTTCGGTTCTCCTCAGTGTCATTGCGAGCCCTTCGGCCGCGCTCAGAATAAACTCCGCGAAGCAATCTCTCTTTGACATTTTGAGATTGCCACGGGCCTGCGGCCCTCGCAATGACAATCGCGAGGCGATGGGAGATGAATCCCGGGAAATGCCGCCGTATTTGGGGCGTGGTAAAATGGGAAACATCAAAAATCCGCGCCCCAAAAAGACGGGCAGAGGAGGCTCCCCCGTGTCCTTCCCTGAAAAGTCAGCCGAAGAGTTAGCTGAAGAGCTGGCCCTGACCGCCCACCTGATGCGCCGCGCCGGGTTTGGCGCCCGGCGGGATGAACTGGAGGAGTACGTAGCTCAGGGCTACCCGCCGGTTGGTGGCTCTACCGCATGATCAACACCAGCCATCCCCTGCGGGAAAAGATGACCCTGTTCTGGCACGGACTGTTCGCCACCGCTTACGAGAAGATCATGAACGGCAGGGCGGTCGCCTCCCAGATCGATATGTTTCACCGGCACTGCTTGGGCAACTTCCGCACCCTGCTGCTGGAGCTCTCTCGGGATCCGGCCATGATCCTGTGGCTGGACAACAATACCAACCACAAAGGCGCTCTCAACGAGAACTACGGCCGCGAATTGCTGGAATTGTTCTCCCTGGGCGTCGGCAACTACACCGAAGAGGACGTCAAGGAGTGCGCCCGCGCCTTCACCGGTTGGACCATTAACAATGCCCCGCCCCGCTATCCCTGGGGCGCCTTCCCCCTCAGCTTCGAGTATCGGGCCGAGGACCACGACGATATGGAGAAGGAGTTCCTGGGGCAAAGGGGCAGGTTCAACGGCGAGGACATCATCGACATTGTGGTGAGCCAGCCTGCCACCGGGCGATTCTTGGCCACCAAACTCTACAACTTCTTCGTATCCGACGACCCGGCGCCGGAAGAGGCCATTGAGACCCTTTCGTCGGCCTATTTCGATTCTAACTATGACCTCCGAGAGGTAATGCGGGTGCTCCTCAACTCCGACTTTTTCAAGAACGCTCGATTTGCCAAGGTAAAGAGCCCGGCAGAGTTGGTTGCCGGAGTCCTCCGCCTGGTCAAGGACTTTCAGGAGCCCAAACCTGGGCTGGTTGAATCCGGCTGGGAGTCCAAATACATGGGGCAGGAGCTGCTCAATCCTCCCACCGTGGAGGG
>JADFQT010000278.1 GCA_022561675.1 Chloroflexota bacterium | reverse complement strand
GCGGGATGGGGTTGGGGCCCTTTCCCCGCTCGTGGATGAAATGGATGTCCAGCCCGTCGACCTTGGACTTGAAGTGATGGAAAACGTTTAGCTTGGCTTCCTGAGCCCGCCAATCGAATCCCGAGCGCCAATACTCGACCAGTTCCTTCAGGTAGTCCAGATTGCTGCCGTAATCCCAGCCGGAGTTGGGGATCTGGTCGGGCCAGCGAACGGTCTCCAGGCGGCGGCGCAGGTCGTCCAGCACCTTATCGTCCACCTCGATTTTAAAATCCTTGACTTCCATTGCCCTTCCCTCCTTTGCCCTCGCCTCAATTCCCGCCTATGGCATGGCATATCGGTTACTGATACTTGACGACAGTCCTAAATTTGTAAGATCCAAATCTCCTTATATTCCCTTTTTAAAAGGGGGTCTGAGGAGGATTTCCTCAGACTGCAGCACCTCCTTTTACCAACTGCTACCGATTAACTTGTCGTAGGGTTATGGCCAGAGTATCATGCCTTTCATCGACTGGAGCGACTGGCGCTATTAGCCTGCCCAATCCTAGTGGCTGGGGACTAAGGAGGACGATAATGGTACGCCTAACACAGATTAGCCGCGATCAAGTTGCGGAGCAACATCGAGGGGCCTTTGATGAGGTGGCCGCAGCTCCGGGTGGTATTGGGTCTGGTCCCACTTCCATCTTGAAAAACAGTCCGGAATTGGCCAAGCGGGCGATGCACCTGTCCGACTATCTTCGGAACGAGTCGAGCCTGCCCAAGAAAGTTCAAGAATTAGCCATGTTGACCGCGGCCCGATCCATGGACTGCCAGTATATTTGGAATGCCCACGCCGCGTCCGGGCGTAGAGAAGGACTCAGCGACGCCTTGGTAGACGCCCTGCGGGACAAACAGCCCCTGCCGGCCCTGGCCGCCGATGAAGCCGCTGTCCTCAACCTGGGGATGGAGTTTTTCCAGACTCACAAGGTCAGCCAAGCAAATTTCCAGGCAGTGTTGGACCAGTTCGGTAGACAAGGGTTCGCTGAATTGACCGCCCTGATGGGTTACTACGCCATGCTGTCGTTCAACGCCAATGCTGTTGTGCTGGACCTGCCCAGCGAGATGACCGAGCCGGTGTTGCCGATTTAAGGGGCCAGCCCGGTCAGTATTCACCAAGGGTTAAACCCGGTTGGAGGCGTTACCGTTTGGGGATATCCCCCTTTTTAAAAGGGGGACTGAGGGGGATTTGGATCTTCCAAGTTTAGAACTTTCGTCAAGCATCAGTAATGTGTTGACGTGTATTGACAGCCCTGGTAGCAAGTCGCTCCGGCGACACCAGGCGGTCAACAGGAGGAGGGGAACATGCCCTTACCCCGTCCGCTAAAAGGTATCCGGGTAGTTGACTTTACCTGGGTGAGAGCCGGGCCTTGGGCTGCCCGCTGGCTGGCTACCTTTGGGGCCGAGGTAATCAAGGTAGAGTGGCCGGAGAACCTGGATATACTCCGCCTGAACCGCTTCACCGTCCCCCCGGGGGTGGAGCCCGGTCCCAACTCTACCGGCCAGTTCGCCGACACCAACGCCAACAAGCTGGGCATCTCCGTCAACGTCCGTACTCCCAAGGGCCTGGAACTGGTCCAGCGTCTCATCTCCGTATCCGACATCGTAATTGAAAATTTCAGCTCTCGAATCATGGAACGATGGGGTCTGGGTTACCCGGAGCTACAAAAGCTCCGGCCCGACATCATCTATGTGTCGATGGCGGGCTTCGGCCATACCGGGCAACACCACTGGCACGGTACTATGGGACCCGCGGCCCAAGCCCTCTCCGGATTGACCTTCCTTTCCGGGTTGCCCGGAAAACCTCCGGCGGGCTGGGGCTGGTCTTACCTGGACGACACCGGTGGCATGTACGGAGCCATGTGCGCCCTCACCGCCCTGCGCCACCGCAGCGCTACCGGTCAGGGCCAGCACGTAGACCTTTCCCAGATGATCACGGGCATTACCCTGGTCGGCCCCGCCTTTCTCGACCGCACCGTAAACGGCCGCGAATCCCGGCGGGAAGGATACCCGCCCGGAAACCGCACCGTGTGGCCCGGAGCCCCAGCGGTAAACAATTACCGGGGTCCCACGGTAGCTCCCCACAACGCCTACCGCACCAGGGGCGGCGGTTACAACGATTGGTGCGTCATCGCCTGCTTCTCGGACCAGGAGTGGCAGAGCCTGGTTCAGCTTATGGGGAACCCAGCCTGGACCATCGACAGCGGTCTCAGCACCCTGCCGGGCCGGATTCAGCGCCAGGATGAAATAGATCAGGGCATTGAAGAGTGGACTTTGACCTTGGAAAAGTATGAGTTGACCCAAAAATGCCAGGGGGCCGGAGTCCGGGCGATAGCGGTGCAAAGCTCCCAAGACCGGGTGGAGCATGACCCCCAACTTAAAGAGCGGGGCATGTACTCCGAGCTGGAACATCCCATGCTGGGTACGTGGAAGTTCCAGAACGCCCCCTTCAAGCTGTCCAAGTCTCCGGCAGAGGTGTACCGGCCGCCGCCGATGATCGGCGAGCACAACAAGGAAATTATGGAAGAGCTGTTGGGCATCAGCCACCAGGAGCTTCAACAGGGATACGAAGACGGTACTTTGTGGCCCCCCGAGATGCCTCAATTCCCTTACATTGAGGAGGCGCGACGATGACCAACGATGACCGGGAGGAGGCGCGACGATGACCAACGATGACCGGGAGGAGGCGCGACGATGACCAACGATGACCGGGAGGAGGGATGCCGATGACCGGCGATTATCAAGAAAGTCCGGCTGCCCGGCTGCCCGGCCCTTTGGCCGGCCTGCGCGTGTTGGAGCTGGCCGACGAGAAGGGCCAGTTTTGCGGGAAGCTGATGGCTGACCTGGGGGCGGACCTGATTAAAATCGAGCCACCCGGCGGGCAAAACACCCGCCGGGTGGGGCCTTTCCTGGACGACCTGCCCCACCCGGAGCGCAGCC
>JADFQT010000051.1 GCA_022561675.1 Chloroflexota bacterium | reverse complement strand
AATCTCTCCAACCAGCGGCTCGGTGGGGACCAGCGTTCGGGTAACCGGCAGCAATTTCGGTCCCTCCCAGAGGGTGAGCATCACCTTTGACAACCAGTTGGTCGCCACCACCAACGCTAGCTCTAATGGCTCATTTAGTACCACATTTGACGTACCTGGCTTAGCGGCGCGTTCCTATCAGGTAAGAATCGGAAATATCGTTCGCACCTTCGTCATAAAGTCTTCTTTCAGTATCACTCCTTCCAGCGGGCCTCCGGGGACCTCGGTTACAGTTCGCGGTTCCGGCTTCAGCCCCGGATCTTCCATCAATATCACCCTGGATGGGCGTACTCAGTTCACCGTCAACGCTAACAACGATGGCAGGATATTGACGGACCTTGACATTCCATCGAATACAGCCGGCGGTGCTAAATCCATCGCCGCTACCAGTTCTTCCCTCACCGGGCAAGCTTCCTTCAATGTAACTGCCACCCTTTCTCTGGACCGGTCGGAGGCTACTATCGGCGACAGCATCAACGTCAGTGGTGCCGGCTTTAAGGCTTTCGAATCGGGTATCTCAGTCAAGTTCGATAATAAAACCTTGGCTTCGGGTCTTTCCGCCGATTCGCAGGGTGTATGGTCCGCGTCCTTCGATGTCCCCGACGCCACCGGCGGGTCCCATGCCATCAAGGCCTCCAGTCCCTCTACACCCGAAAAGGACGTCCGCCAAACCCGGCTTACAGTAGTAGCTGCCTTGAGGTTGAATTTCAGCAGTGGGGCTCCCGGAACGGTGGTCAGAGTCAGCGGCACCGGGGCCGGGTCCCGGGACCGAATCACCATCGTCGTTGGCGAGGATCTGGCTACAGTCAAAGTGAACGCCAACAGCCAGGGTGTTTGGACCTCCAGCGTTACTATTCCGGTCGCGCCCGGCGGGCTGCTAAACATCCTGGCCAGAGGCACGGGCGGCCAGGCTGCCGAAGCTAGTTTTAGGGTCACACCAATTATCAGGGTAGCTCAGGCCAAGGGATTTCCTGGGTCCAGGGTAGAGCTGAAAGGCGACGGATTCCTCCCCAATCAGGGTGGCATCCCCATCAGCTTTGGCGGCTCGTTGGTGGACTCAGCCTCAGCTGATTCGTCGGGCTCGTGGTTGGTGGAGATAATTATCCCCCATGCCGCTGCTGGCTCCTATCCAATAAGCGTGCCCGGCTCTACTAGCGCCCTTCGGGTCTTGTTTAGTGTCACCGCTGGGCTCTCCCTCAGCACCCCTGTGGGCGCGCCGGGGGGAACGGTCACTGTAGTCGGGTCGGGCTTCGCCGGAGACGAAAAGGATATTACCCTCTACCTCGGGAACGAGACCGTGGGAACAGGAATCATCGCCAACGCCGACGGCACTTGGGATATCCGATTCAAAATTCCCTCGCTCCCCTCCGGGACCTACATTGTTTCCGCCGCTGGCTCTATCACTTCCAGCGCGAACATTCGGGAACAAGCTCTGGTTTTGGGTCCCCTTCTGACCCTGAATGCTTCGTCCGGTACGCCTGGAATGACGATTGAGGTCAGGGGAGCCGGATTCGTTGCCAATGCGGAGGAAATCTACTTTACTTACGACGGTGTCGTGGTTGCTCAGGGTATCGGTACCGACGCCCTCGGATCTTTTGCTCGATCTTTTGTAATCCCTCCATCAACCTCCGGCAACCACTTGATAGCGGTCACCAGCTCCAGTAGAAGGGAAGATGGCAACGACACCACTGAAATTCGGCTCCTAATCAAACCAGAAATAAGTCTGGAATCTTCAAAAGGACCTCCCGGCAGCTCCGTGATGATTTCAGGGGCCGGTTTTGGCGCTAATGAGCAGGGTATCTCGTTGACCTACGATGGCAACCCGGTGGTCTCCGGAATATCTGCCGATAGCCTGGGCTCTTTCCAGTCTTCTTTCTTGGTTCCTCTCTCGGGAGCCGGTCCTCACTCAATACAGGCCAATAGTCCCCTTTCGGGCGCTGCCGACACATCAGGACAGGGTTTCACCGTGTCCCCAAGTCTGGAGCTAAGTGAAATTACCGGCAACATTGGCCTGCAAATAAGGATAATCGGAGAGGGGTTTGAGCCAGGGTCTACCGTTATCCTTACCTACGATGACCTTACCAAGGCCACTGTTACCGCCGACGACTTCGGGAGCATCCGGTTGGAATTCCGGATTCCTGAATCGCAGAAGGGCGAGCATGTCATCATGTTGATCGATGACCAGCAAAACGATGAGCAAGCCTTCTTCGCTGTAGAGAATACACCCCCGGTGGCGCCCAGCCTGCGGGAGCCAAGTGATGGGTCTAGCGGAGGTTTCCTGGGCGGATTCAAGCCGAGGACTAGATGGCAAGACGTCGAGGACCCCAGCGGTGTCAGATATACTTTGCAAATTGCCACCGACCCGGACTTTGACGATGTGATCTTGGAAAAAGCAGGACTGGAAAGACCGCGCTACACCCTGGCAGATGAGGAGAAGCTGCCTAGGGGTAACTATTTCTGGCGGGTCAGGGCGACTGACCGGGCTTCAAACGAAAGCGGCTGGTCTAATGCCTATGAACTGCAATCCGGAACGATGCCAATATGGCTCCTGTCCGTCTTGGCATTAATAGGTTTTCTGACATCAGGAGGGGGAGTCTACGCCTTTTACCAGGGTAGGAAGCGAGCAAAGCAAGACGCCCTAACCGATTTGGTTCAACTTTTGCCGCCGCGGGTCACTCCGGCCCTAGGCGCGCCTCCATCTGTTCCCAGTTTGGCTGCGCCTTCCCGGCGAGCTTTGACAAGTCCCTTCCGTGGAGCAAGAGCCCTGTCCATAGAGGAGGAGGCACGACTAGAGCATGTGGTGGTGTTTCTTGGCTCGATACCCCTGCTGGAGGTTTCTTCCCACCTGGATTGGCTGGAAGAGATGATCGAAACTATCGGAGGAATCAAGGAGGACATTCACGAGCAACTCCTACAGGGGGAATTGGACCTGATTTATCAACCAGACTGGTTGCAACACCCAACTTACAATGGGCTGCGCCAAATACCCCAACTGCTGCCTTTCCTCCGGAGCCTAGAGGAGTATGTATGGACCATAAATGAGTGTGCCCGAGATACGATGAGCCTACTGCAAGCAATTGCTGACGATCTGAGCACCGCGCCGCCTCTTGAGACCTCGAACGGTAATCGGTGGCGGTTCATCCTCACCGTGGGGCTTGGTTCTCTCACCTGGTTTTGGGGCACCCATCTGGCAAACCCTTCTTCCCGCGACTACGTTATTGACTCCGGTCAGGACTCTGAAGCTGATGACCCAAATGAGTTGTCGCAGGTATCCCTGAACCCGGTATCCCTGAGTGGAGAAGAGTCTAGTCCTTTCGGCGGACTGATTCTGGAAGGGTTGACCGAGGATGACGCCACGTTCTTCCGTGATTTGCACATTCAGCTGAGAGTCAACTATCGGGCTGATGAGGCGGCTCAGGCCCTTGCGGCCAAACTCGCTTCTACCGACCTCATGCGTCACCAGATAATGGAAAGGACAGCTCAGTTAGGCCAGCTTTCCCAGCGGCGCTAGGGTACCGGACTATGGGCCGAAAGCGGCGGCACATCCGTGGCTGACGGCGTCTTTTGTCGGGGACAAAGGCCAGGCTAAACGAAGGATAAAGGCGCTCTACCGTCGGCGCTCTTCCTACACCATTGCCAAAGTGAAACCCGCAAGGTCGGCATTGCGTTCCATTTAGATCCCACCTTGGCTTTGGTTTAGCTCAGGTACCGCATAATGTTTAAGTGAAGGAAGCGCGCAGGCGAAGTGGTGACCTGGTGGGTCACCAAACCACCAGGTTCCAGCAGTTCTCAAACGTCGTGCCTTTATCGGCACAGCTCACTCTCTGTGCTTTCCCGTTTAGGGTGACGTCCTGGTCTCTCCTGACCTTAAGCCAGTAGATTTCTCGATTGCGAAGCTCCTTTAGCGTATTGGCAGCTGCGAAGGCTGGGCGGGGATCATAGAAAATCCAGTCTTTGGTGCTGTTCCTGAAGTTAAATACTCGCTCAAGGTTGTCGGCATCCAACAGGGGAGCGAAGCCAGCCTCAGGTGATCCGCTGGAAGTATCTCGCTGTTGGGCGGTCACCTCAAAGATGCCTACCGCGGTAGTCTCCTGGCTGCCGCTTCCCACGCTAACCACCAGGGCATAATTTCCGGGATCCAGTCCAGGAACCAGCAGGCTTGCGGCAATAAAATTTCCGTCGGCATCGGTATTGACAGTGCGGTTGCCCAGCACACTAATTCCACCCAGTTTTATTGACTCAACCACGGCGAAGGACCGAAATCCTGACCCGCTAACGGTGAAAAGCGAGCCCGCAGGGCCTTCTTGGGGGGCCGCTACGGGAGCACTTCCAGATTCCTGGGGCAACGTCGCCTTGCCCGACCCCGATGGCTGGTCATAATTACCGTGGGCTATTAGGGTTGGTGATGCAGAAACCATCACAAGGGCAGCCACCCAAGAAAGCAAGACATATCGCCAACTGACTGCGATGATGTGGCGCGAAAACCAGTGGCCAGACGTTATTCCTCTTCCCATTGTGGCGTCTCCTGACCTGCTTTGCATATTCAACCACCGCTGGACCCGATACTAATCAATGCCTTCAAGTCTTGATGATGATCTTATTATAATTCTAGTAAAACGGCATAGGATGTGCTAGAGCCAAGTGGCACTTTTCTTGGGCGCTGGAGTGCCCTTCACGAAGGGTTAGGTTCCGGGGGTCACTTCATCCGAAGGGCAAACTTCTTTCCAGAATTGGCGCGGGAACCAGCGAAGGAGTAGAAGTGGCCCTCATCATTAAGCTGGCCCGAGGGCAAAATTAATAGAGTCTCTCTTCCCGATTTTTTGTAGCTGGAAGGGGTGGTTAAGAAATCGGTAAAAAAACACCGATCACAGCTACACTTCCACCTCCTTCGCCACCTAACTGCCGCCGCCGCTGAACTGCCTGCTGCCCCGCGGTCAACGAGCGGCTGAATCGGATCACTTGATGGCGTGCACCCGGCCATCGGCCGTTTGCACCAAGAGACGACCGGCCGCAAAGACCGGAGACACCTGGATTGCCGCTCCCAGGTCCCGGCGCCAGAACAGCTCACCCGTGAATCGGTCCAGAGCATAAATGGCACCGTCTTTGGCTCCAAAGTACACGCGATCCCCCACGATAACCGGTGAAGCCACTATGCTGGCCCCGGTCCGAAACTGCCACAGATCCGTACCGAGGGAGGCCTCCTGGGCGTAAAAGTTACCCTGGACGTCGCCCAAATAGAACGCCTCGACGGCCACTGCCGGCGCCGCGGCGAACCCCTCTTTTGGGTCCGCGGGGGAGAAGCGCCACCGCCCACCTCGCTGGCCCGGAGGACGAGGAACCCCAGGAACCTGCCATAACCAAAGCTGGGCCCACACCTTCTTCAGTTGGAATTGGAGAGGGATTCTGCGAGCGCCGGCATCCACTGCGTATATGATGCCCCCGGAGAGGAAATAAACCAAGCCCTGAGCTACGACTGGGGGCCGCGTGGACGATCCGGGTGCCCGATACAGCAGCCGTTCCTGACCTGTTCTGGCACTCAGGACGTGCAGATGACCGATACTATCTGTGAAAAATAGGGAGCCTTCATAGACGGCCGGAGAATTGTTGATCCGCGCATCGCCCTGAAATTTCCAGATAAGGTTGCCGTCGACCGCATCCAGCGCGTACATATAATGATCCCAAGAGCCGATATAGACTATACCTTTAGCTACAACCGGGGCGGCAGTAACTATGTCCTCTGTCAAGAATTCCCAACGTGTCTCACCAGTTTTTATATCCAGGGCCAGTAGACTATGGTTCAAGAGCCCGACGTACAGGTTGTCACCCGCCGCCGCTAGAGAGGAGTTAACCGGCCCACTGGTTTGCCTGGCCCACAGGGTGCGCCCAGACTCAATATCCAGAGCAACGATCTTGAAGTGCCCGCCTATATAGATGACATTCTCGACCACAATCGGGGCCGAATTGGTGGGCTCGCCAAGGTCAACCGACCAAGAAATTTGGCCGGTAAGATTAGCCTGGGCATCTTCCACATACCGCCGCTGCTGGAGGTCTCCCCCATTCATGGGCCACTGCCCGGGCAGAGTCTGGGTTGTGAGGCTGGTTGTGGGTTGCTTGAAGAGGAGGATTATCGGGTCCGGCAGGAAGGGGAAGTTCAGCCAGAAAATAAAAACTGCCAAAAAGAGCGCCACTGCCGCCAGCACAAGTCGCCGTCTAGTTAAATACTTGCGCTTACGCCGGCCGAACTGAACCCACCGGGGGACGCCAGCTACTATGTGACCACAACTCTGGCAGCTGGCACCTACAGCTTGCTGTTCCGCACCGCACCGGTTGCAAGCCGCGGCGTTTCCAGGGTCGAGGCCCCCCTGGGCCAAGTCACTCATTGGCTAAAAAAAGGATATGGAGGCCCATCCCGGTAGCCTAACTCTGCACGCCGCTCAGTACAAGTGGCAGGCGGTCCAGTGTTGAGGGGCTACCTCCTTGTTTACCGGCTCCTCCACCGCGCACCGGTCCATGGCAAAGGGACAGCGGGGGTGGAAGCGGCACCCGCTGGGCGGGTTGATCGGCGACGGCACCTCGCCGGTCAATACTATCTCTTCATGTATCAGGTCCGGGTGGGAGGGCAGGGCCGCCGAAAAGAGGGCTTTGGTGTAGGGGTGCAGGGGATTCTGGTAGAGTTCTTCGGTTTCGCTGTACTCCACTATCTGCCCCAGGTACATCACCGCCGTCTCGTGGGCCATGTAGCGGACTGTGGCCAGGTTGTGGGCAATCAGCAAATAGCTGACGTTGTACTGCTCCTGCAGGTCCTTTAGCAGATTCATGACCTGGGCCCGGATGGAAACATCCAAGGCCGAAACCGGCTCATCCAGCACAATCAGTTTGGGATAGGACACCAGGGCGCTGGCCACCGCAATGCGCTGCCGCTGCCCGCCGCTAAACTCGTGGGGGTAGTTGTTGTACTGCTCGGGGTGCAGCCCCACCTGTTGCAGGACCTCGCCCACTCGCTCTTCCTTTTCCTTTTTGGAGACCTGCCGGTTTACCACCAGGGGCTCGGCCACAATGTCTTTAACCCGCATTCGTGGGCTGAGGGAGGACCAGGGGTCCTGGAACACGGCCTGTACCAGGGTCCGGTACTCCTGCAACTCCGGGCCCTTGAAAGCCTGAATGTCCCGGCCCTCCAGTAGAATCCTCCCCTCGGTGGGCCGTTCCAGCCGGAGGATCAGCTTGCTGGTGGTGGTCTTGCCGCAACCGGACTCCCCCACGAGTCCCAGGGTTTCGCCCTGCTTAATTGAGAAGCTGATGCCGTCCACCGCCTGCACCTGGCCGACGGTCTTCATTAGGATCAGACCCTTGGTCACCGGAAAGTGTTTCTTCAGCCCTTCCACCTGAAGCAGGGCCGGTTCCGCTACCATGTGGGGTCCAACTTCCAGCAGTCGGCGGTGTGGTCAGCTTCCACGTTAAAGTGGGGCGGGTACTCGCTAATGCACTGCTCCCGCGCGTAGGGGCACCGGTCCTCGAAGCGGCAGCCCTCCGGAAGGTTGGACAGCAGGGGCGGCTGGCCTTCAATGGAGTAGAGCCGGTCCACTCGCTCCTCCAGCTTGGGCACCGAGGCCATCAACGCTTGGGTGTAGGGATGAGAGGGGTTGTTGAATAGCTCGCGCACTGTGCCATGCTCTACGATGCGTCCGGCGTACATTACGGCCACCCGGTCGCACATGCGGGCCACCACCCCGAAGTCGTGGGTGATGAAGATGATGGCCAGGCCGGTGTTCTGTTGGATATCCTTGAGCAGGCGCAGGTATTGCAGCTGAATGGTCACGTCCAAGTCGGTGGTGGGCTCGTCGGCTATTATGAGCCCCGGCTCGCAGGACATGGCGATGGCGCCCACCACCCGCTGCTTCATACCGCCGCTCATCTGGTGGGGATAGTCCTCCAGCCGCCGCTCTGGCGCCGCCACGTTGACTTTGCGCAACGCCTCCACCGCCCGGGTCCGCATCCCTTTGCTACTGTCCTTGCGGGCCATGCCCAGGGCCTCCCTCACCTGGTTGCCAATGGTAAACACCGGATTCAGGGAGGTCTGGGGATCCTGTAGAATCATGGAGATCTGCCGGCCTCGCACCTGCCGCATCTCATCTTCGGTCTTTTGGAGCAGGTCCTCGCCGTTCAGCAGGATCTGTCCATCAATGATCCGTCCCGCCGGCTTGGGCACCAGGCGCAGCAAAGAAAGGGCGGTAATGGTCTTGCCGCAGCCCGACTCACCTACGATGCCCAGGGTTTCTCCCTGGCGCAGATTAAAGCTGATCCCGTCCACCGCCTTGACCGTGGAGGTGCGGTTGAAGAAGTAGGTGCGGAGGTCGTTGACCTCCAGGATGATCGGGTTCTCAGCCACCGATTTTTGAGCTGTCGTCATGTTTATACGTTTCTTAGCTTAGGATCAAGCTTGTCCCGCATCCAGTCACCCAGCAAGTTCATGGACAGAACGGTCATTACGATGGCCAGGGTTGGGAACAGGAAGATCCACCAGGCGCTGGTGATCAACTCCCGGCCATCGGCCACCATAACTCCCCAGGCTGGGGTGGGTCGGGGTATGCCGGCGCCCAGGAAGCTGAGGGTCGACTCCAGGATGATGACATGGCCTACTTCCAGGGTGGCCAGCACTATGAGAGTGTTTATCAGGTTGGGGAAGATATGCCGGAACATTATGCGTAAGTCGGAGGCCCCCGCCACTCTGGCCCGATCTATGAAGTCCTTATGCTTGATCGACAGGGCCTCTCCGCGCACCACTCGGGCGTAGCGGGCCCACAGGAGCACCGCTATAACGATAACCACCGTCATGAAACCGGGCTTCCAAGCCGCTACCAGTACCAGGGCCAATAGGATGGAAGGGAAGGCCAGCTTGATGTCCACTATGCGCATGATAATGGTGTCGACAAAGCCGCCTCGATAGGCAGCTAGCAGCCCGAGCACGGTACCCAATCCACCACCGAGGACGATGGCCAGGGTGGAGACGGTCAGTGATATACGAGAGCCGTGGATAATGCGGCTGAGCACATCTCTGCCCTGTTTATCCGTCCCTAAAACATATTTCCAGGTGCCGCCGCCGCGGACTACTACGTCCAATTTGTCGCCCAGGTCTACTTGCCCATCTGCGCCCCCGCTGATGAAGGTGGCTTGACCCCTTTCGATCCTCCGTTTCGCCGCGCTGAGGGTAATCTCGTTTTGGCGGGCGACCCGGCCCTGCCTTTCTACCACAGTTCTTTCCACTATCTTGGGCCCAACCCAGGCAGGCGGTAGTTTTACCGCTTTCAGGTCGCCGATACGGTGGTCATGGGGGGCTATCTGGTTGGCGAAGATGGCGGGTATTATCAACAGGAACATTAGGACCGTGCCAGGAAGCAATGGGTACCGGCGAGCCCAAGCATATGCTCCGGATAATTGCGCTGCTCCCGGAACTACATGCCATGGTCGTGCCTTCGGGACAGCTGATGTTGCCATTGGGTAACTCCTCGTTCTGTATTGGCCTAGGAATTCTAGGAATTAAGCATACCGGATGCGAGGGTCTACATAGGCGTAGAGAATATCCACCAGGATGTTCATGCCAATGTAGATGAAGGCAAAGAGCAGAACTACGCCCTGCACCACGGTAAAGTCCCGGGCTATGATGGCTTCGATGACCAGCTGTCCCAGGCCGGGCCAGGCGAAAACAGTCTCGGTGACCACCGAGCCGGTCAGCAAGACTGCGCCAATCAGCCCAAAGTAGGTGAGAGGTACGATCAAGGCATTGCGGAATGTGTGTTTCCAGATGACCTTCCACTCTGGAACGCCTTTGATCCGGGCCAGCTTGACGTACTCGCTGTCCAACACGTCCAGCATTGAGGAACGAGTCAGCCGCATCACGGCAGCCACGTTGTAGTACCCCAGGGTGAACCCGGGCAAGATCATGTGGCTCAGCCCGCCCCTACCCGAGGTGGGGAGCAGGTCAAGCTGCACCGCGAAGATCCACATCAGAATCAACCCGATGGCAAAGGAAGGCGCCGATTGCCCCAAGATGGCAAATATTTTCCCCGCGTAGTCCCAACCGCTGTCTTTCTTCACCGCTACCAGCACACCGATAGGTAACGCGATTAGACCGCTGATCAGGAGGGCAAATAATGACAATTGTAAAGTTGCCGGGAGCCGTTCAATGATGAGCTCGGAGGCCGGGGTGCCGGCCCACTTGAAGGAGTTACCCAGATCCCCTCTGGCCAGGCGATTTACCCACACCCAATACTGTACGTGCAGAGGTTTATCCAGCCCCCATTCGGCTCTGGTATTGGCGATCTGCTCTTCAGACGCCTCATCGGGAAGCAGGACTAGAGTGGGGTCCCCGGAGACTCTGGCCAGGGCGAAGACAACCACGCTGATGACGACTACGGCTAGCAGGCCCTGAGCCACCCGGCGGATGATGTATCGCTGCACTTTCTACCCCCTTCACCGAAAAGATTTCAACCCCGGCCCGTCCCCCTATAAAGAACGCGGCCGGGGCTTAAAGAATTTTAGGTTAGGAACCGTCGCTCGCCGAGCCGAAACCCTTGCCTACTCATTACAGCACCAGGTTCAGGCCCGTTCCGAATGGTTGGCCCCGTACGGTCAAGGGCGCACCTCACTTGCGGACCGCCTTGATGTTCTCCAGATTGGTATAGGAACCACCAGGGGGGCCCAGGAACACATACTCGGCGATTATCTCTGGATCAATGATGGCCTGTACCGGCAGGGTAAACAGGGGCAGGGTATAAACTTCGAAGTACAGCTCATCGGCAACCTTCTGCCAGAGCTCGGCCCCAACGGCCTTGTCGGTGGAGCCGAGGGCCTCGTTCTTCCACGCCTGGATGGTGTCCGTGGCGGCAGCCCGGAAGAACCGCTCGGCGCTGAAATAGAAGTGTACCCTGGTATCGATGGGGGCGGCGGGCCCGCGGAAGGGATAAATCATGCCCTGGGTCTCCAAACCGCGGTAGAGCTCCCGCATGCGCGAGAACTCGATTTCCTCCAGCTTGGGTTTCAGTCCGATAGCCTCCCACATTCCGGAGGCCGCCTCCATATAGTCGGGCATCTCTGGAACGCCACTCAAGGTGAAGATTTTGACGGGAAACTCGAAGCCACTTCCGTATCCGGCTTCAGCCAGTAACTCTTTTGCCCGGTCAGGGTCATATCCGTACAGCTCCTCCCACTTGTCTTCCCATGCGGGACTGTAACCGGTGAAGGCGGGGTGCAGAGTGCTCACCCATTGTTTGAACCCCTGCCCATCAAAGATTGCGTCGTTGATAGTTTCCCGGTCCAAAGCCTTGTTCATTTCCATGCGTACCTTCTTCCCGGTTTCACCGGTCTTGACCCAAG
>JADFQT010000050.1 GCA_022561675.1 Chloroflexota bacterium | reverse complement strand
CACCATTTGGGCAAATCCCCATATATCCCCCTTTCAAAGGGGACTGAGGGGGATTTGGATTTCACCAGTTTAGTTATCTACTTAAGGTTCAGGAGTTATAGATTCCACATTGGACTTGGTATAGGAAAAGAGCAAGTGTTCCATTTCGGTATAGACCCCCCAATCCTTTTAACCTCCCCGAAAACCGCGATCCATGGCTAATGCCACCCGGTCGGACTATCCCCGCCGGGTCTATCCCCTGGACACCCGGCAGCTGACGGAGGAGCAAATCGCCGTCGCCTTCGCCATGACCTCCCGCCGGCCGGAGTCCTTCGATGAAATCGCCCAGCAGGTCACTCAGGAAAAGGCGGCGGATTTCCACGAACGCTGGGTGCTGGGCTACGGGCACGCTTCGGTCGCGGAACATGCTGTACTGCACCTGGCGGTGGAGAACATCTCCCGTATCGCCTGTGACACCCTGGAAGACAATCGGCTGGCCTCCTACACCGAAAAGTCCTCCCGCTACCAGGTCTTTCCCGAGGGCTACTACCACCTTCCCTCCGAGCTGGACCACCAGCCGGCTCTAAAAAAGATTTACCTGGAGACTTGCGATGCCCTGTTTCGGGATTACCAGCGGTGCATCGATGGCTGCGTGCAGTACCTGCCCGCCCAGCATCCGCGGCGGGACAGCGAGCGGGACCGGGCCTACGACCTGCGGTTGAGGCGGATCGCCACCGACAGCTGCCGGCTCCTGCTACCGGCGGCCACCCTCACCAACGTCGGGGTTACCGCCAATGCCAGGGTGCTGGAGCACGCTATCTCCAAGCTCCTGTCTTCAGATCTGGAGGAAGAACGGGAGCTGGGTGAGGAACTGAGGGAACGAAGCCAGTCCATCACGCCCACGTTGATCAAATATGCGAATGTGGTTCCCTATCTGACCCAGACCAGCCGGGAGCAGAAGGAGATCTCTCGGAGCGGCGAACCGGAGCCGGCCGCCAGTTTATCCGAAGATAGCAGCCCGGTGCGGGTAAGCCTGGTGGAGTGGGATGAGCAGGCCGAGGAAAAGCTGGCTGCGGCGCTGGTCTATCGCTATTCCTCCCGCAGCTACTCCCAGGTCTGGCGACAGGTGCTGGAAATGGGCGCTGAGGAGCGCCAGGGAATCATCGCCCGCTGCACCGCGTCATTGGGTCCCCACGATGCGCCGGTTCGGGAGTTCGAGCTGGTGGGCTACACCTTTGAGTTCTGCATGGATTACGGCGCCTACCGGGAGTTCAAGCGGCATCGCATGATGTCCTATGTTCCCCAACCGCCAACCGTGGCTCATGGCTATCGGGTGCCCCAGGTGATTGCCGACGCCGGTCTGGAGGAGCTGTTCCGGGGGGCCATAGCACGAGTGGAGCGCGCCCATGACCAGGTCGCGGAAACCTCCCCTGCGGCGGCCCAGTATCTGGTGACCCATGCTCACTACCGGCGAATTCTGGCCCGCGTGAATCTCAGGGAATGCTACCATCTGTTCAAGTTAAGGACGTCCCAATTGGCCCACTTTTCCATCCGGGAGCCCATGTTGGAGGCGATGAAACTGGCGGTGGATGCCCAGCCCCAGCTGTTCCGCCACCTGCAGCTGCGGGACTATCCGGCGTGGTGGCCCTTCCCTCGCGGCTGACTCGTTATGACCGGGTAGCCCCAGCGCCCAGATTTGCGAGGCGATGATTGGAGGGGTTAGGGACGGTTCTAGCAAGAAATTAGGAATACGTTAAGAATAATAGGAGGTGCTACCCGTGGCAGACTCACCGAAGCTAACATTTCAGCAAATCAAGGCGGCGATGGAGGCTATGATCACCAAGGCGACTCAGAAGCCCGATGAACCGGTGGCTATGGCGATAGTTGATGACACTGGAAATCTGCGGGCTTACGCCAGCATGGATAACCTGAGACTATTTAGCCGCAGGCACGCTCAGCGCAAAGCCTATACCGCCTCGCTGCTGGCTACCGATTCCGGGGCGAATGCCCAGCGCCTGCACGGCCAGGGCAGGAGCATCAGCGAGCTGGGAGACCCTCAGTTGACCCATGGGCAGGGCGGTCTGGTCATAATGAAAGATGGAGTCTTGTTGGGCGGTATCGGAGTTGGAGGGTACACCAGCGGTCAGGCCGATGAGGACCTGTCGCGGATTGGTCTGGAGGCCATGAACCTGTAGGTGAACGGGGCCTCAACCGCAGAAAGGCCAGGGAGACAGCAAATGGTCACCCAGAAAGCCGGTCCAGGGCGGGGCTAACCCCTCAGCCTGACCGCGAGTTCAGCAACTCGAAGACCCAGCGCTTCGGCTTGGATAAGATCTTCTGGGGCGACCCCAGCCGTGGCGATGGCCCCGTAGTACGAGCCGGACTCTTTCATGCGCTCGGACCAGGGCAAGCCAACAATGACCATACCGCAAGCCAGCATCCAATGGATGAGCTGCAACAGAGTCATCTCCACACCTGAGTGCCTTCCCCAGCCGGTAGTGAAGGCGGCGCCGGGCTTCCCTGCCAGGCTGCCTTCCTCCCACAGATCGCCCTGCTCGTCCAACCAGCTTTTCAACGTGCCGGTTACGCCGCTCCAATTGGGAGAGCCCAGCAGCAGTGCGTCGGCTTCGATCAGGTCGCTGGTGAGGGCCTGTTCGGTGGATTTCAGGCTGGCCCGCGCCGCCCCCTGGCTCTCCACTCCGCGTGCTATGGCCAGGGCCAAACTCTCTATAGCCGGGCCTTTGGGATCGTAGAGGACCAGCACCGAAACTGTCACCCTGGCCTCGATCTAGGAGCGTATTTGAAAAGCTTCAAAGTCCCAATAATCGCCCTTCGACGGGTTCGGGGGGAACAGTCAGTGCCAAAACTTTTCGCGGTTCGTGGTTAGCTGTCGAAGCAGAAACGGTTGCTTCTCACCCACTATCTAGGGGTCTGAGCAGTCCCGGGTATAGCCGCAGTTGGAACAGACTATCTTGCAATGCCGCTCGGACATGCGCTGCCCGCAGATTTCGCAGGTCAGGTATTCGCCGTTCAGGTATTCGATAGGAGGCTGGGTGGATGGGCCGGCCAGCCCTCGACCCACTGCTTCTCTCGATTCGACTCCGCTCTTCCCGTTCAAGCTCACGACTACCTTCCCTCTGGCGAAGGCTCTATCCTGCTGCGTAGAACCATGGTTTCGGTGCGGCCACCGGATCCGCTGTCCTCGGTCATAGTCAAGTTTACCCACTCGAACTGAGACACCGGCTCCGGGGTCTGGAGGGCCAGACTTCCCCATCCAGTGGAATCTACGGCCACCTGGCCGGCCCACATTCGGCGGCCATCCCGGACTAACCAAACCTGGTAGGGCCGCCGGGGGGGCGGCTGGGCCATGTCGGAAATCATCAGGAACGCTCTATTACCCTGGTCTCCGACCAGCAATACCCCGTGGGATTCCCCGGCGCCTCCGGGCGGCTTAAGCACCAGGGGACGGGTTTCGGGAAGGGCCAATAGATAACTTGCGGCTTGAATATCCTGGATGGTGTCCATCATTTGACTGACATCGGTAGATGCGGCCGCCGCCAACTGAGCGGTCAGCGCTTCCTTGTCCTCTTCCAGCCGCTTAGTTTCAGCCATAGCTTGACCCAGCTGAGCGGTAACCGTCGAGCCGGCGCGCTCCATCTGGTCCATCTGGGCGGTAACCGTCGAGCTGGTTCGCTCCATTTGGTCCATTCTCCCGGTGGCCTGGATGTTCATGAACAGGGAAAGGGAGAAAAGGCTTAACATCAGCACCGCGGCCAGGGGCATGGCCAACTGGGGGGTGGTGAACCGACGGCGAGCCGATACCCCAGTCGACGGGGGATTCGGCCCGGTCTCCACCGGTGCGGCCAAGGCCTGCCGGATTCTCAGGCCAAGGGCGACCGGGGGCATGGCCTGATCGAGAAAAAGGCCCAAACCGCTGGTAGTCTGGTGGAGCTGCGCGACGTAGCCCCGACAGCGGGCGCAACTATCCAGGTGTTGCTCCACTTGTAGGTACTCATCATCCTCCAGAGCATCCAGGGCAAAGGCCTCTAGCAGCTCATCCGGGTGGCTGGGTATGTTAGGTTCAGTCGCCGACATTCTCCTCTAATTCAACCCTTAATTTTTGCATTGCCAGCCGAACCCGGGTCTTGACGGTCCCCAAGGGCTGATCTAGTTTCTGCGCGATTTCCGACTGGGAAAACCCGTGAAAGTAAGCCAGGTCAATAACCTCTCGCTGGGCTGGGGGCAAGATGTCCAGGGCTTTCCGTATGCGCTCCCCTTCCAGGTTGGTTATCGCCTGTTCGTCAGTGGCCCGCTGGTTGGAAGGCAGCGACTCCAGGGTCTCATAATCGGTGGGATGGCCCATCGCGATATTCCGCCGGCGGGAACGAATTATGTCCACAATCTTGTGGTGGGCCACGCTCATGACCCAAGCCTTCGGCCGGCCTCGCTCGGCGTTGTAGCTGGCGGCCTTCAGCCAGATGTTGAGAAACACCTCCTGGGTCGCCTCTTCCGCCACGGCTTCATTGCGCAACATATACCGGGCCATGGAGTAGACTGCCGTGCCGTACCGGGAATACAGCTCCTCCAAAGCCTCCCTGTCGCCAGCGGCTGACTGATGGATGAGCCGCTGGTCCTCCGATTCCCGGGATTCAGCTTCCCGGGATTCAGTCTCCCGGCATTCAGCCATCGGAGCAAGTCTCGGGCTGGGCTGGAACACCCTTGCTATGGATTCCTACGCTATTCATGGGAGATCGGATTGCTGTTCGGGCCCGGCGAGGGATTCCCACATGGCCTGTACCTGGCGTCGCGCATCCTCCGGGTCTCCGGTGGATGCGGCACCCTGAATATACCGGTCCAGGTATTCAGCAGCGGCTCGCCGTTCCCCCAACTTCAGGTGGCACCAGGCCAGTTCCTTAAAAGAATCGAACATGGACGGATTGATCAGAACCAGCCTCTCCAGCACGCCAGCGGCCGAGCGAAAATCACCGTCCTCAATAAATATGTACTTCAGGTTGGTTAGCATACGGAAGAGGATTTCCCGGTTGGTGCAGGGGGCGAGATATTCCTCTTGCCAACGAATTTTAGGACTGAAGCCTTCGGCCACCTGGCGCCGGCAGTCGGCGGCGGAAAGGAGCAGTCCGCCGTTGAAGGCGTCCAGGTACAGGTCTGGTTCGGCCAAGCCGACGAGAAAATGGCCCGGCAAGCCCACCCCGTAGCATTTCAGCCCCAGCCTGCGTCCAACCTCCAGATATACCAGGGAAAGGGTGATGGGGATTCCTCGCCGCGTTTCCAGCACCCGGTTCAAAAAGCTGTTATCCGCATCATAATAGTCCTGCCCGTTGCCCCAGAAACCGGCATCTTCGAACAGGTACCGGGAGAGGCTCCGAAAGAGGGTGTCCTGGTCGGTGGCTGGAACCGCCTGCTTTTGCGCTTCGTCAGCCAGGCGGTCCAAATGGGCCAGATGGCCTTCGACATCCAGCGTAGGGTAGTGTTCGCCGGCCAGGTACAGGGCACTACGGGCCAGGTCCTGCTTCTCCTCGGGCAGCTGCAATTGACTGATAAACAGCTCCCGGAAGTGTTCTCTATCTGGATTTCTTGTCTGCGCCATTTCTCGAAGCTCGCGGGTCGGAGTTTAGACCACCAGAGTGTCGAACAGCTGGTCCAAATTTGGGAGATTCTCGGCATCCCAGAGCAATTGCAGGGCCTGATCACATTGCTGCTCGGTTATAGTTGGCACGGCCAGACCCCGGAATTTGGCGTCCAGCTCCGAGTCGTTCAACGGATTATTTCGGTGCCCTTTGGGATAGGATGTGGAAGCCACCAGGGTTTGACCGGCCTTGGTGGTTATTTCCATGTGGCAGTTATACTCGGCGCTATAGCGGCGGGTGAAATCCGCATCCTCCTCGATGGTTATCTTCCCGATGATGACTCTCAGCGCCGGGTCGGCGATGCTGGCGGCCGTGAAAGTTCCTGGAGTAACCTCACCATCCCGCAGAGCCGCGGCGACCAAGAAGGGTATACTGTGGTCGGCGGTCTCCCGGGTTTTGGGGTCCCATTTCTCCGGCTCATCGGAAGCGCTGCTCACCGCGCTCTGGTAGCTTCGAATTTTGATAGACTCTATTTCAGCCACCGACACTTGGGGTTGCAGCTCCAATGCCAGGCCAATGGGCGACTGAGTATGTATCTGCGAAGGATAATTTTTAACGGTAGTCAGGGTAATTCGGAAGGGCTCTCCATTACCGCCCATAGCCTCCGGCCTTACCTCTTTCCCTTCCAGCGCCATCTGCCATAAACCTCCAGTGCCCTCGAAAGGCTCGGCCGGACCGGTCATGCCGTCGCCGGCCAGCTGAGCCGCAAAAATAGCGGCTCGGGTGGCGCTGGCGGCAGCGCATCCCTTCCACATGGACAATTCGCCGGTTCTGGTAACCCGCAGCGGCAGATTGGGGACTACCGCCAGGGATATGGCGTTGGACATCTCCTGCCGGTCGAGACCAAGAACTTTACCGGCGGCACAGGCGGCGCCGATGACGCTGAAAATGCCCTGGTCCCAGCTGGAACTGGCCACCTCGTCGGAAAGCCGGCAGAACACCTCGTAGGCCAAGACGATGGCGGTGATCAATGTTCTGCCGTCGGAGCTCATGGTGTCTGCGGCTGCCAGGGCAGCGGGAATCATGTCGCTGGGATGCCCGCCACTGGGCGAGAAGTAAGAGTCGTTACAGTCCAGGTACCGAACCATGACCCCGTTGGCAAATCCGGCCAGGTCCATGGAGCTATAGTCTTCGGTGCCCAGAATCCGGGAGGGCGCCGTGCTGGTGATGCCGCCGGCCAACCGGCGGGCGATCTTGGCCGGCTCGGAGAGGAATCCCCCCATGGCGCAGCCAAAAGTGTCCACCAGGGTCCGCTTGACCTGGTGGACCACCTCCGGGCTCAGGTCTTCGTAGCTCAAGTCGCAGGCGTAGGCGCTCAGCATCTCGGTGGTTCGGTCCATGGTCACCCCTGAAGTCAATCTGTATTAAGCCCGTTGGGTTGCAAAAAATTAAGGAGACACCCGCTCCTAACGTATCGCCGCTTCGGCCATGCGCTCTAGCTGCTGCCCCATTTCCTCTTCGGTGTCACAGTGTTCGGGACGGACCACCACCCGGTCGGCTCCCGCATCCAGCAGGGACTGGATCTGATTCCGGTCGGCGGGCTGCCCATAGACGGTGATGGTGAGCGATGCCGGGTCCCGGCCTTTCTCCGCGGCCAGCGTATCCAAAATCTTCCGGCTCTCCTCCAGCTCCCCAGGCGTGATGCGGTTGGGCATCCAGCCGTCTCCCCAAGCCACGACCCGCCGCAGCACATTCTTGGCCATTCCGCCCAGGATCACCGGCGGGTGGGGCTGCTGTACCGGCTTGGGATTGCACTTGACCGGAGGGAAGTTGTAGAAGCGTCCGTGGAACTCCGCTTCATCCTTGGTCCATAATTCCTTCATGGCCAGAATCGACTCCCGTACCTGGGACCACCGATGGTCGAAATCGCCGCCCATCAGCTCCGTCTCCTCCCTATTCCAGCCGGCGCCGATACCGAAGATAAAGCGCCCATCGCTGAACCGGTCAAGAGAGGCGATCTCTCCGGCCAGCAGCAAGGGATTCCGCTCCGGGACCAGAGTAATTCCGGTGGCCAGCTTGATAGTGCTGGTGACGCTGGAAGCCCTGGCCAAAGCGATAAAGGGGTCGGCAAAGTGAGCGTAGGTCTCTGGGATGGGACCGCCGCTGGGAAACTGGCTACTGCTGTTCACTGGAAGCACCGGATGCTCAGCGTACCAGATGGAATCGAATCCCAGCTCTTCTGCCTTGCGGGCCATGAAGGCCGGGTCGATGGTATAGGCGGGCAGGGGGACCGACGTGCCGACGCTCATAACTGGCTCCTTGGTGATAGATTTAGACTGCTGGCTCAGGGGGACTATAGGGGGTTTGCGGGGTCTACTTGAAATGCTCCCCTATCCTCGTCTTTTTGATTAATCGTCTGCCGTTTGCGGTTCCCTGGCCCGTGGCTGGACCAGGTCGTATTGGCGGGCCGCGTCTGCGGCGACGGTGTCCAGGTCTTCCTCCAGAAGATAACCCTGGGCAACCAAACCGGTCGCTGCCGAGGATACCTGCTCCAAGTAGTCTTCTCTGGTGGCGTAGCGTTCTTCCAAGGAGGGGCGAGGATCGCCATCGGCTTCCCGTTGGGCTCGGGTTGCGGCGAAGGGGATAGTGGCCCCGGTATTGCTCAGTATCTGGCCGGTCCCTCCCATGTCCTGATGGCGTAGATTCCAGCCGGTGCAGGTAGCGACGGGCACCGAAATAGCGGGCAGAAGAATGCCGGAGGTTTCGTTTCCATCCTGATCCACGGCGGCCACCAGGTTGGGAAAGGGGTCGCCAACCTCCGGCGGTACCTTGGTGGGTTGACCTTCATTTTCACCGAAATCCAGGCGGTGGATGCGGCGTAGCGGTTCTGGGAAATTGACGCCGGGAATCGACCGGAAGGTATCGGCCAATTGCTCCGGCGGGACCAAGGAGCCGTCTTCCATTCTGGGATAGCTACTGGCCGGAGGAGCTGCTCCGTGGGTGACCCAGCGGTCCAGATTGACCAGCGCGGCCCGAAGCAGCGGCCGGTAGTCCACCCAGTTGAAGCGTTGCTGCCCGTGGTTGCCGTTAGCCGCGTTACGGCTGGTCAGGGGCCAGGTACCGGAGGCGTGCTGGGTTCCGGTGAAATAGTATATGCGAACCGATTCCGATGAAGGCAGGTCTCGACGGCCGCTAACATCCGAGTGTATCAGGGCACAGTGCCCGCCCCAATACTCCGAGGGGGTGTTGGTTAACATAACCTTGGGTACGCGGCCCAACCTGGCCAACCGGGATAGCAACCCGTCGGTCCTGCCGGTTACCGGGTCGGTCTGATCAGTATCGGCAAAGGGAAACAGGTTGTTGAGGCTATAGTTTGATAGGCTGGAGGGCTGCGCGAACCGGTGGTTGAACTCGCCCCGGCGTCCACCTCCAACGTGGGGGATTAGGCCGTCAAATACGTCCCGGTCCTGCTCGTCCTGGTTCAACCCAAGGAAAAGCAAGAGCCTCAGGAAGCGGCCACTTTGAGATTGGCCAAAGGCGTAGGCGCGCTCCAGTCCATCCCTACAGGGGTTCCCCTCTTGCTGGGTACCATAACGCAAAAAGGAGGCAATATCGCGGGTGGCCAGTAATCCCAAGCCCACTACTGGCGCGCCGGTGGTGTCGTAGATTACCCGATAAACCTGGCCGGGTATAAAGCCGGATGCCAAATAGACGTGCCGCCGGTCGGGTACGGCTCGCCCATCTTCCAGGCGGCGGAAGGACCACTCCTCTCGGGGGATCACCCGCTGCGGAGCATCCTCATGGTCCTGGACCGTCAGCACTGAATCCCAGTCCTCCAGGTTGTCAGCCGGATAGGCCAGATGGTTGCGGTCGGACAAAAACTGCACCTGGGACGGAGAGGAGGGCTGAAAAGTCACCACAATCCGGCCAGAGATAGGCTGGCCGTCCGGCGTTGCGGCCTCAGGCACCTGGACGCGCAGCAGTCCCGGGTCGGTGGGAACGTCGTGCTGCCACCCACACCAGACCACGGTGTAGCCCCGGCGCATCAGGAAGCCGGTTCCTGGCTCATCCGCGACCCCGGCCGGCGAGTCTGGGGAGTTATTGAAGACCTTCATCGCCCGGGGGCGGCCCCGGTTCGGCACGTCCAGCAGCAGGCGGCCATTCCCCTCCTGGAGATTCGCGGGTTTTAGAATTTGGAAATCCGCCGAAAAACTGACCTGGCCGCCGGCGTCTCTGGGGGCCAACTCTAGGTCGTTAATCGCCAGGTTGGCCGGATGACTCGGATTTACCGCGAAGTGAGCAGTGCCCGCCAGATGCTCATAGGCCCCTACGTCGCCAAAGGACTGGCCGCCGGCGTAAGGGCCTTGCGCCTTGATCTCAAGCCTGGTCACTGCCAAGAGAAGCCTCCCGAAGGGTCAGTCGGCTGCCAACGGTGGAATAGTAACATCCTAGGCAGAGGGTGTAAATCTGAGGGATTTTAGCCCTGATGAAGATTAAAACGGGGGGTTCATTTTGGGGAATAGACCTGGGTAATGTCGGCGGGCGCGGCAATAGCGAAGGGTCCGATGCCTACCTGCACTGTGCCGACCAGGGCATTGGTTCTCGCATCTATTACGGAAATATGCCGGGCCAGCTGGTTTGCGACATAAATGCGGCTGCCATCGTGGTTAAAGGTTACCCCAAAGGGAAACTTCCCGGCCGGTATGGTGGCCACTACCCGATGAGTAGCTGTGTCGATCACGGACAAGGATTGGCCGGCCAGGTTCGAAACGTAAGCCCGGCTGCCGTCCGGGGCAACTGCCACCCAAACGGGCAGTGCCCCAACCGGCACGGTGGCGATAACACGGTTGGTCCCAGCGTCAATAACCGACACGGTGTCGTCTCCGAAGTTGACCACGTAGATCTGAGCCTGAGGGCGGCCCAGCTGGTTGAGGGGCGTGACTGCTATGCCGTAGGGTTGACCCCCCACTTGAACAGTGGCTACAAGCTGGTTGGTCGTGGTGTTAATCACGGAAACAGTGTCGGCACGGAAGTTGGAGACATAGACCCGGCTGCCGTCCGCCGATACGGCTATTCCGTAGGGCCCAAAGCCCACCCGAAAATAATCGACAAAGGCGAT
The DNA here is from genome assembly GCA_022561675.1 of Chloroflexota bacterium. GTDB lineage: Bacteria > Chloroflexota > Dehalococcoidia > Lucifugimonadales > UBA3495 > JADFQT01. Next base: position 748 of record JADFQT010000050.1, on the reverse strand, counting down.
GGTGATCGGGTCCAATACATACACAACATTCACGGCTGGGTCCCCAATGTAAACCCGCCTTCCGTCGGGAGATACGGCTACTCCGCGAGGAAATCCCGGCACCGGAAGCGTTTTGATGACCGTGTTGGTTGCGGTGTCGATAACAGATACGTCTCTGGATTCCAGGTTGGCAACGTAAAGCCGGGACAAGTCGGGAGAAAGGGCGATGCCCCTCGGAGCCTGCCCAACCGGAATAGTGGCGTAGGCGCTGCCGCTGTCGGTGGCCACCGCCGACACGGAGTTGGTGTTGGTATTGGTCACATAGAGGGGAATGCCCTCCAAGAAGCTCTCATCGAAGCTACCATCGAAGCTACCATCAAGAATGCCTGGGGCCGGGGAGGTCGATACATCGGTTGTTGCAAACCCGGGAGTTGCATATCCGGGAGTTGTTGCCACAGCGTTGAAGGCTAGCCCCAGGATTAGTACCGGCAGCAGAGTCCAGCCGCAGGCGCAGTCTCGGAGCCGGCTAAGCGATCGCAGAGTCAGGTAGTAAGGCGATCTCATATGAAATCGGAAAGGCGGGCGGTTCATAGAGTAAGGCTGCCCGTTGGTAGTGAGGTGGGCGAACCAGGACAACTGGCATCGGGTTCGTCCTAAGAATGTTTTTACAAATCTAGCTTCATCCCCGGCCCGAGGGGTGACTGAGAGGCGGTGTCGGGACCCCTCCTGACCTCCCCTCATTTTGGGGCTGACCGGGGTATTTATCATA
>JADFQT010000277.1 GCA_022561675.1 Chloroflexota bacterium | reverse complement strand
GCGCAGGTAAATCCGGCGGGGACCGAGGGAAGGATGTAGGGATTGCCCTGGGAGATCTCTGGGGCTGTCCCGATGGAATCGGGACTACCGCACCGGCAACGGTGGGGGAAGGCCCTGGAGAAGTCAGCCGAGGCCCCTTCGGCAGGCTCAGGAGAGCCATAGTAGTCCCGGCAGGTCGGGATGAAGGGCCGAATCCTCTACTGCAAGGAGCCAGTCGGGAGGACTCGATGGGCATAGAGCGGCGGCAAGGCACGGTCTACCAACTCTCCCTTTGAATGGAGGAAGGAGACCGTGCGCCCCGGCGTCCCTGGTGAAGGCGGAACCGGAACTGGGGCGAGCGAGGAGCAGCAAGGGCCCACGGCGTCTGAACAGAAACGAGCCTTGCCGGGTGGTAGCATCGGTTGAATCAGTAGAGGAAACCGCCGGATACGCTGAGTACGTCCGGTGGTGTGGGAGGATGGGGGCCGTGAGGCCCCTCCTACCGGATTGGTGTTGTACGCTGGCTTAGGCGATCAGGAGTCAGGGGTAAGCGGACGCTTGAATGTTAGGTAAGCTGACTGGGTTATCCCGGTGCTGAAGCTTAGGGTAGTGATGTCTATCAACTCCCATCCATCTTGGCCGAAACTGTTTAGCCAGCTGGTGGTCATTTTTTCTAAATTCCTGTGTATCATGCCGCTTACCTCGGCTATCTCTACCCGATATTCCCATTTAGTCATTTCTGTATTACCTCTCTCCCAGCCATTGCATAGACTGACTCATGCTCATAGCAGCTTAAAACAGAATGGGTCAAAATCCGTCAGGAAGAACCGAATGGCTCCTAGAAATCGCTCCGCAGCGGCTCCGCTGCTCCTCCAACCATTGGGCCAACTCCTCCCTTCGTATCTCTAGAGCCGCACTCTGGCTCCTTGCCGTCTCGTTGGCCTTGGTCAACTCAGCCGCACTGAGCACTCCCCGCTTAAGTAGGTCCCACGACTCCACTTCATCGAGCAGGTCAAATCGCCTCCGAATCTCATTGATGGCGTGTTCAATCCCGGCCTTACCCACTTCCAACTGGCTCCGATGTCGGTCGAGAACTAAGTGCTGCTCTTTCATGATGGCCTTCCTGAAAAGGGAGTGTTTCAGGTAAACATTAAATGCCATGTGGGTAAAAATACTGGGATTCCCTGGTTTCATTACCGTAAAGAGAGGGGAAACAATCTTTGTTGTTCGCCGCTTCAATGAGCGCCATGTTGGCCGTATCTTTCACCATGCTGGACAGACTTGGCACGGAATCTTTCACCCCATTAAGTTCTAATATGCGTAGCCACTTAAGCTAATGCTTAGGAGGGTTTCTGTGAAAGATTATCAGGGCACCTTGCGCATGCAGTTGCTCCAGCTGAAGAGTCAGCGGGCACAGGTTTTAGAAAGTTACGAAGAACTCAAAAGACGGATTGGATTGATAGACGAAGGTTTGTCCTGGGACCTGATGATAGACGGAGCCGACGGATCGCCCAATAGGGACCGGACTGGGTGGCTTGGCAAGGCTGCCGCAAAACAGCATGAATCGGAAGTATTGAGTGAAAGAGGAGCCATGCTAACGCCGACGCAATTACATGAGATGGCAGTTTTGAGCAGGCCCCATGCGCCTGCGAAAGAATGGGCCGCTGCCCAAATCTCGGATGACCGTCGCCAGGCATTAGAGGAGCTGCTAGAAGAGGTGCTGAGGCTAAAGAGACTTGTGACAGAGTTGCGGCGATTCAAATAAGGGACATAAGGGTTCCCCGTAAAAAGGCACACACTGGTACAGATATTCCCAGATAAGGGCGTTCCAAAACACCTGGTTTGTCACCCTTAAATGCTGTAATTAGTAACAGAAGCGGGAGACTGGGATAGGAACTAGGCATGCGGGAATTGCGTTTGAGGTTACTAGAGCAACTGGGGCAGTTGGAAACGAAGCAATACCAGAACGCTGTAGCTACCGTTGAGGTCCATCGCCGGCTCTACACTCTCGCGCAAGTAAAGTCCTGGAGTCTGCCCGGAGCGGGCCCATTAAATACTTGCTCAAAAGAGGAGGCCCGAATGCAGATGGTAACCAGGCTCATGGGTAGGCTTACCCATACCAAGGTGGAACTTATCGAGGGCTACTGCCTCAGGTGCAAATCGAAGCAAGGGATAAAGAATGCCACTCAGGTGACTATGAAGAACGGCAGACCCCGGACGCAAGGCGTCTGTGTGGTTTGCAACGCCAGAATGTCAACAATGACCTTGGCTTCCTGACTATTATTCACCTACCTCCAGACCAGTCCCAGTCCGCCACTGTCACCACGCTGTCGTCGAAAGAGGGCTCTTTTTTTGCCCAAAATTATAGGCCAGCAAGAAGAGGTGTTTCTCGGGTAGAAAATGAGAGGGGGGGTCTCTTTAAAACAGTTTCCTGGTTTCCTACCCCAGCCACTGACTCACAGCCTCCACTATCCATTAGGCGGGCCGCCTTACCACCCCACCTCGTTCCCACATCGTCCACCAATCCATGACCGGCCGAAACCGTCGCGGTTACCAAAATAAACTTTAATACGTACCCGAAGCCACGTGTCAGGAGGTCTTGATATGAGAGAGCTAAGGGTGATTCTAGACCGCCAATTGAGCCATCTTGAGGCTGAAAAGGAGTCTATCGAGGGCGGAATCCAGGAGATAAATAGGCGGCTGGCAGTGTTGGATGAGGTGGAGGGGTGGAACCTGTTAACCGAGCCAGACAGTGCTGCCCCCGAAGCCGACTCGATGGAGTTTGACTCCGAAGAAGGTATGAATGGGTCGAGCCCGCTTATCCGCTACAGTAGGGAATGGACGGCGGGTCTCTGAATTAACCAGATTGTTACTGCGGCAAGGCAGGGTTGTTGCCCGATTCACCATGCCGAATACTCTTTCGGTATAGGCTAGGTGAATAGGAATCAGCAACCTGAGGTTATGCTATGCGTATGCCTTCCAGTCTGGTCCCCCTTGCAATCTTGGCGTTGTTGATGGCCATAATCGCGG
>JADFQT010000049.1 GCA_022561675.1 Chloroflexota bacterium | reverse complement strand
CCCGCCTGCTTCATCGTCTTCTCGGTCCAGAGCGCGTTGCCGGTAATGCGCGTGTCCCACTGAGCGTAGTGCGCAAGAACGGGGGCTTGAATGTTTTCCAGACCGGAATTCGGCGTTGACCCGTAGAAAACCACCGCCCGATAAAGCCTTGGGGCCACGGTGGCCAGCATGAAACTTCGCCATCCCCCCCAACAAAATCCAATGGAGGCGATCTTTTGTGGGTCTACATCCGGATGGGTTGTCATGAATTCGAGGCCCGCCCTCAAATCGTCAATCACACCGAAAATGGGCAGCTGGCCGATCGCTTCGATCGCGGCCCGCTCCGTCCTCATGCTGGCTGTGCCGCCCGACCGCGACAGCAGGTCGGGAGCCAGCGCCACAAAACCTTCGGCTGCAAAACGGCGCGCCACATCGCGGATGTGCTCGTTCAGACCTCGGTTTTCATGAATGACAACGATAGCGGGGTGTTTGCCTGCGCTCTTGGGTTTGACCAAGTATCCTTCTATCTGAGACTGCCCGGAAGGATAGTGAACCGTTTCCGCCACCACATTGGCAGCTTCTGCCTCCCTTTGGGAAATCAGCGTTGCCGCCAGTCCGCTGGATTCTAGAAACAGATGCGCCGCGGTATAACTGCCCGTGATGGTGATGATGGACCGTAAGAGTTCTCTGCGAGTTATGCTGCCCGCTCGGTACAGATTCACACTTTTCCTGATCTCATCCTGTCTTCCAATCGTTGTATGCACAAAAGCCTCCTCACTCATCGCTCCTCCAAACGGAGGAGCGATGAGATCTCGCCCGAAGCGGAATTAACGAACTATATGCTCGGTTAAACAGTTAGCGACGAGCCAGCGCTTGCATTTGTTCTTCAGTTCGGAATTGCAAGCGCGCTACCTTGCTGGTTCTCCAATAGAGTGTCCAAACCTCCACCTGGTCCTTGTGGTTATCCACAGCGATGTAGCGGGTCTCGGTGCCCAGGGTCGGCAACAGAAATTCGGTCCACTTTTCAGTTTCCGGGTCGAATTTGGCAACGCGATCGGCATTCATCAAGTTCATCCACACCATGCCGTTCTTATCCACAACCGCGTCATAAACGCCGGCAAATCCAGGATTGGGATACGGATAGTAAGTGACCTTGTGAGTTTTGATGTCGATTTTCGCTAAGCGGTCTCCCCACCAAAGCGCCACCCACATGTTGCCTTTCTTATCGCCTCCCAGGCGTCGCGGGCCCTGTGCCCAAGGGGTTGCTGAGTTCCAATCGGATCCTGCCAATTCATAGATCGCGCGATCTGTTGCAGTGATCATTTCGTCCCTGCCGGGAAATGGCTCGAACGCCACTTCCGTGACCTCTCCGGTGCGATAATTGCCTTTGCCCACCTTGTCATAGTTCATTTGTGCCCACCAGCCGTTGCCTTCCGAATCCACCGCGACTCCGTAGGTGCGTCCCACGCGGCCCCGGCTGATGGACGTGAACTCCTTGAATTTGTTGGTGGTGGGATCAAACGCGACGGCCCCTTCGCCGGTCGAGGCCCAGATAATGCCGCTTGGGCTTACATCCAGCGTTCCCCCCACCCCGGGCATCCCTTCTGGGGTCTCGAAGTACTCGATTTTTTCTGTCTTGGTATCGATCTTTCCCAGGCCACCGTCGGCGTTGAACCAGGCAATTCCTTTTTGATCGATGATGATGCCATGGCTCCGCATCGCCATCCCGTGCCGACCGTCCAACTTGTAATTCTTAACCTCGCCTGTTCGGGGATCGAGCCTGGAAACCGTGCGGACCGGGTCACTCTGGGAGTCAGCAATCCAAACGAAGCCATCGGCATCAACCTCAGCATCGTGCGGCCCGCGCGCCTCATACGCTGAGGGAGTACCCTCCATCCAGTCACTTCCATCATGGGTCACAAATTCATCCGTGTCGAAATTGGAAGTGATGTCATACTCTGTGATCACCACCTGGGCCGATTCCCCGCGAGGCCGCGGAAACCGCGTGAGTTTGAATGGGGATGGCCCTGGGCCTCGCATTTTGGCCAGATAAGCGGCTAACTCCTCACTGAAGTGGCGGATCAACGGAAAAGGAGGCCTGTCGGGCCTGGGCGGGTTGCCATAAATGCCGACCGTCTCCATAACATCAATGATTTTTCGCCAGCCAGCCTCGTCAAACCGGTTTTGCAGCACAAAGTTGGGTTGGTGGCAACCGACACAATTGTTGGTAAAGATGACTTTCATCCGGCGGTTCTCTGGGGTATCCTCTGGCAAACTAGCCATCCATTCCACGCCGGAGAGTTGCATGCTAAAATCCTGGAGGGTTTTGAGCGTGAAATCCTGCCAAGCTTCCGGAGTGCCATCCAGTTCCACCTCGGCTCGGGTGGTCTCAAATCCAACGGCTTGAGCCCAAACCCGATAAAGGCCCGTCTCCAACGGCGGAAAAAAGTACTTCCCTTGTTCATCGGTGAACACCGTGGTGGTATAGGTTTTCCCCTCGGATCGCAGCAGGCCGCCCTTGCGTCCCTCAGCAAGGCTGCCACATCGGTCCAGGTCCGGATAGCTAATTACCTCGGCGCGTATGAACCCCCGCTGAAAATCGGTATGGATGGTCCTGGCGGCCTCCTGAGCCGGGATACCGGCGGGTACACTCCAGGCCCGCACTTCATCGCTGCCCACCGTCAGGAAGGAGACCAAACCAACCGTCTCGTAGCTGACCACTATGACCCGGGACATGGCGGACTCGCCGAGACCCAGTTCCCTCCGAAATTCGGCCTCCTCTTCGTCGGACATCAGGGCCAGCTCTGCCTCCAGCTTGGCCGACAGGTTCACCTCGCCGAGACCTTCCCGCAGATCAGAGGACAAATTGAGTTGGTCCAGTGTCAAATCCGGTGCCGCTTCGTCGGTATTGAAAGCAACGATAACCGGCTTGTAGGTCAGCAACTGATAATCGGCCAGGAAGTGAGTCTCAGAATCGGAAAGAGCCTGCCTTCGCATGGGGGTACCTCGTTCCAGAGCCTCCTTAGCCTTCACCATGGCCTCCAGATGACGGGTCATGGCCGGTCTTTCGGTCTGCTTGGCCTTTTTGATGCCGTCTTCCAGCCGGCCCACCGCTCGGTCGAGAATCTCCAGGTCCGAGAATGTCAGCTCTCCCAGCATGGTCTCCAGGTCCCGCTGGGGATTGGAATCGCCCAGGGGGTGGACCACAGCCGGGTTGCTAAAGGCCCGCACCACCAGCAGAAAGGCGTCGGCGGTCTGGAGAAGGTTTCGCTGCAGCCCGGTAATACCCTGGGACTGAGCCACGGAGCCCAGCCCGGGTAAATCGAAATACTTTACCTCGGCCGGCACCACCTTTTTGGGGTTGAACATCTTCGCCAGACGGTCCAGCCGGGCATCCGGCACCTTCACCACACCCAAGTGGGTCTCCGTGGCCGAACCGCTGGCTCCGGAGGATTCGGCCTGACCCCGAGTCAGGGCATTGAAAACCGTGGTTTTGCCGCTCTTCGGCAAGCCGATAATTCCTATATCCATAACACGATTATACCCGGTAGTTGGCGGTTGGAGCAGCCCTCCCGCGGGACCGGAACCGGGGCTTTGGCGTCTTGGGGCTGGCTCAAAGCAGGCTGGGGGGTGGCAAGGCGGCGGTTTGGGAGGGTCACAACACCGCTTCCAAGTCACCCCCTTGCCAGGGGAGAGAACTAGGGCTCGCGCACGCCCAGCTAGGAGCGGGTTATGGTCTCGAACTTCTCGAAGTAGTCGGGGAAGGTCTTGGACACGCAGCCCGGGTTGTTGATAGTTATCTCGGCATCGCCCAGCGCGGCCAGGGAGAAACACATGGCAATGCGGTGGTCGTTATAGGTATCAATCGCCGCGGGCTGTATCCTGGAAGGAGGGGTAATCTCCAGGTAATCCCTTCCCTCCACCACGAGCGCCCCCACTTTGCGCAGCTCCGAGGCCATGGCAGCAAGCCGGTCGGTTTCCTTAACCCGCCAGTTGTAGATGTTCCGAATAACCGTCTTGCCCTCGGCGAACAGGGCGGTTGCCGCCACCGTCATGGCTGCGTCGGGCATGTGGTTCAAATCAACGTCGATGCCGCGAAGCTGTCCCGCCGAAACCTCTATCCAGTCGGGCCCCCGGCGCACCACAGCGCCCATCTGCTCCAGAATGTCCGCGTGCTTGATATCGCCCTGCACGCTATCGGCCCCAACACCGTTGACCCGGACTGTTCCCCCTTTTATCGCCGCCGCCGAGAGGAAGTAGGTAGCCGATGAGGCGTCACCCTCTACAAGCGCGTTGCCCGGAGACCGGTACCCGGCAACCTCCGGAACCAGGAAGGTGCGATAATCCTCATTGCGCACCGGCACTCCGAAGCGCCGCATCACATCCAGCGTCAGGTCAATGTAGGGCTTGGACACTAGCTCCCCATCTACGTCGATGCGCAGCTTCTGGCGAGACATAGGCGCGGCCGAGAGGAGGCTGGTCAGGTATTGACTGGAGATATTGCCTCGGATGGAAACGCGGGGCCCGGCCAAACCGGAAGCATGAATCCGCAGTGGAGGAAATCCCTCCTCTTGAAGGTACTCGATGCTTGCGCCCAACACGGTGAGGGCCTCCACCAGGTCTTTGATCGGCCGCTCCGCCATGCGCGGCTCGCCGGTTAACGTGAACACCCCCTGGCCCAGGCATACCGCCGAGCACAGCAGCCGAATGTCGGTTCCAGAGGCGCCCAGGTACAGGTCTGCCTCCCGCGCCGGGAAGGGGCCACCCAATCCCTGAACTGAACAGTGGGTGCCATCCTCCGAAAGCTGGAGGCTGGTTCCCAGGCTCCGCAAGGCGGCGATCATGTGCCGGGTATCGTCGCTATCCAGCAGGTTGCTCACTTCCGTGTCTCCCTGGGCCAGCGCCGACAGGAGCAAGACCCGGTTGGACAGGCTCTTGGAGCCCGGCAGCTGAATTTGACCGCCTACGGAACGGATGGGCTGGAGGGTGAGCTGTTCCATGCTATTGCCTCAGCTTTAAGGTTAACCCGAGTCTGACATTTTTGGCGGCAAATGCCAGCGTCGCCGGGGAATGGCACCAGGGCATAATTAGCGTAGCGCCAACTCCGGGGCCTCTCAACCCCCCCTGGCAGCCGGTCCACAGCACCCTGCTGCCAGCTTTGTTGACAAGCTTTATACCCTACGATATAGTACCAGACCAGCGGCCTGAGCACGCAGTGCCGCCTACATTAAACTCTCACTTTTAAAACTTAAGGAAGTCCCCAGGTACTGCAAGGCTTAATAGGGAAGACGGTGTGAATCCGTCACGGTTGCGCCACTGTGTACGGGGAGTTGGCCGACGGGAGCACCACTGTTCCGTTGTTCCGTCTACGGGATGGGAAGGTATCGGTCCAGCCGCGATCCGTGAGTCAGGAGACCTGCCCGGGTGAATTGGACACTACTCTGCGACAACGGAGGATGTTCCATACTGACCTCGTTCCCGCTTCTTTGGACAGATTCTTTGGATGCTGGGATGGGGCTTGGATCAGCAAGTCCCCTGGCAGTGGTAGGCCAGGGGGTTTTTAATTTAGAGACGGTCCAAGTGACGGCAGCTCCAGGAGACGCGGTGTCCACATCTTTAGTGCAGAGATATGCCCTGCTCCCCGACGAGATTGATCGGGAAAGCTTGCGGATGGTTCAAGCCAGCCTCCCCAAAAGCATCTCTCTCAGCCCCAGGGAGCATTACGTCTTGTGCCGCATCGTCCGGGCCGAGGGAGATCCGGGCATTGCCACCGAGGTCAGATTCAGTCCTCAGGCCGTGGAGTTGGGGCTTCAAGCCCTGAAATCCGGGGCGGAGATAATAACCGACGTTCGCATGGTGGAGATGGGCATCTCCAAGCCCTTGTTAAAAAGCCGTGGGCTCTTCACCCGGTGCGTTATCGATACGCCTGAGGTAGCCGCCCGAGCCCAACGGGAGGGGACCACCAGGTCGGTTGCCAGCCTGCGGGAGTTGGCCCCGCATCTGAATGGCGCGGTGGTAGCCGTCGGCAACGCTCCAACGGCACTGCTGGCCCTGCTGGACCTGGTGGATGCCGGAGAGGTATCACCGTCTCTGATAATCGGCATGCCGGTGGGATTCGTGGCCTGCGCCGAATCCAAGGAGGAGCTGACTAAGAGGGCAGCCCCCTACATCTCCATTATGGGAAGGCGGGGAGGCAGCTCCGCCGCCGCCGCTACCGTCAACGCTCTGTTGGACCTGATGAAGGCCCCGGAGGAACCCCAGCAGGAGGCCAAGTGACCAGCTCCCGTGCATCCAATAATTCCGCACCGGACACCTTAAGTGGTCAGGACTCCGTAATGGGTTCGGCGCCGCCGGCTATGGGTAAGCAACCTCCGTGGGCAGTCGTACTGCTCTGCCACGGCAGCCAGAGGGGCACCACTCCTCAGGAGTGCTCCTGCGCCTGGAAGTCAGGGCAAATGGGCAGCCGAGGCGAAAATGAGAATGACAATGAGACGCCGGGCTGGTGCCGGAACTGCCCCAGCACGCCCCAGGGACTACAGGACGCCGCCGGTCGGCTGGAGAAGGAACTGGGGCCGGAAAGCGCCCGGGTAGTCCTCTCCTGCCTGGAATTCATCCAGCCCCATCCCGACCAGGCGGTGCGGTCGCTGGTCGAGCAGGGGTTCCGGCAGGTGGTGCTGATGCCCTACCTGCTGGGGCACGGCAAGCACGCTACCCTGGAGTTGGACGAGGTGCTGGCAGATCTGAAGGCTCAATCACCCCAAGCCCAACTTTATTTGTCGCAAGGTCTGGGCGCCGACGGCAGGCTGGCCGACCTGGTTGTGGAGCGAGTCCAAGACCTGAACCGCCCTAACTTGAACCAACCGGTTACCCCAGCAGGTCGGCCAGCGGATCGGGATAATCGCCCTGCTGGGGTACTGCTGGTAAAGGCCGGTACCAAAACCCAATACGACGACTGCCAGTGGATGAAAGACCTGGGTCAGATGGTGGAAAATCGGCTGGGGCCGGGATATGCTGTCGATGTGGCCCAGTCCCATTACGGGGATCCTACCATGGACGCTGCCGCGGCCTCCCTGGTCGAGGAAAGAGAGGTTAGCTCAATCACCTGCGTGCCTTATCTGTTTTTCCCGGGCCTGATACTGCAGAGGAACGTGCTGGGAGGGTTGGCCCGGCTGGAGGAGCGGTATCCCGAAATTCCGATGGCCGCCACGCCACCGTTGGGAGTGGACGACCGGCTGGTATCAGTAGCCGCGGACCGTATTCGGGAGGTCTGGCAGAACCAGGCCGGCCCAACCAAGTAGCAACGACAACGACTGGACAAAGAGCGATTGTATAACGATGGCGCCGGAAGAGAAGAAAAAAGAAGAGAAGTCAAAACCGGAGAGCGACTATAGCCGGCAGACCGTAGGCAAGCGGGGACTGCGTACGGGCTATACCACTGGCTCTTGCGCCGCCGCCGCCGCCAAGGGAGCGGTGCTGGCCCTGCTCACCGGCCAGCCGGTCCAGGAAGTAACCATACACTTGCCCGTGGGGCAGGACGTCAGCTTTGCCTTGAACCGGTGCGAGTGGGTGGATGACGAAAGGGTGCTGGCGTCGGTGATCAAGGACGGCGGAGATGACCCCGACGCCACCCACGGCGCGGAGATCTGCGTCACCGTCTCCAAAGACCCGGTTTCCAAGGGCGGAAAAGGCCTGACCGGAGTCCGCCTGGTGGCTGGCCCCGGGGTCGGTACTGTGACCCGCCCCGGCACCGGCATCGAGATTGGGGAACCCGCGGTGACCCGAGTGCCCCGACGGATGATCGCCCAGTCGGTAGCTGAAGCCGCCAGCAGCCAGGGCCTGGACCCCGAAACCAGTTTCCTTTGTCAGATATCCGTGCCCACCGGGGAAGAGATCGCCAAAAAAACCACCAACGCGCGTCTGGGAGTCCTGGGAGGGATATCCATTCTGGGCAGCACCGGAGTGGTTCAGCCCTTCTCCACCGCTTCCTGGCGGGCCAGCGTTCACCTGGCGATAGACGTGGCGGCAGCTAATGATCTATCTCATCTGGTATTGTCCACCGGCACTCGTAGCGAGGAGTTCGCTCGCCAGCATCTAGACCTGCCCGACATGGCCTACGTGGAAGCCGGGATCTTCAGCGGGCCCGCACTGAAACGGTGCGTCATGCGCCGTATCCAGAGGGCTACCCAGGCAGGCATGGTGGGCAAACTATCGAAAATGGCGATGGGATACTTTGTTACCCATGTGGCCGGCAACCGGGTGGATACCGACTACCTGGCCACCCTGGCCGCCCAATGCGGCGCAAGCGAGGCAGTCCAAAAGGAGATTCGGGAAGCCAGCAGCGCGCGGCACTTCCAAGAGATCGCCCAGGCCAATGGGCTGCTTTCCGTCTTCCCCTTGATGTGCCGGCTGGTTTGCGAAGAGAGCCAAAAGCTCCTGGGGACGGACGCCGATTCCTTGATCATCGACACCATGTGCTTCGACTTCGACGGCACCCTGTTGGGTCACGCCTCCACCTCGGATCAGGGCATCCCGCTGGTAGCCGGGTCCGGAGCCGGCATCAATGCCTGAAAAAATACGGCCTGAAAAAATGCCCGGCAATTCCCCCAGCCCTGCCGAGGGAAGAACCCCGAACCCCGCTTTCCCAATCCCCTCATTAACCGAAGAGGCAGCCGGCGGCGCCCGGAAGGCAACCCGGAAATCAACCGCGAGGGCGCGACCCCTCGGGCTCCTAGATGACGATTTTGAGCAGCGGCGTCCGCTCCGTGGGCAAATCACCAAGCGGGAGGTACGGGCCGTCAGCCTCTATACCCTGGGCCTTGGCCAAGATAGCATAGTTTGGGACATAGGCGCGGGGACCGGCTCGGTTTCAGTAGAAGCGGCGTTGATCGCCCACCGGGGCCGGGTTTTCGCCGTGGAGAAGGACCTGGACAACATCGGGTTGCTTGAACGTAACGTGGAGCGCCTGGGCACGGCCAACATTGAAATAGTTGCGGCAGAAGCGCCGGCGGCGTTGGATTCCCTGCCCGACCCGGACTCGGTTTTCATCGGGGGAAGCGGCGGCAATCTGCCGGCAATCCTTCGCCTAGTCGGTCGGAGACTGAAACCGGGCGGCCGGGTCGTGGCGAATTTGGCGGCTCTGGAGCGAAGCCATGAAGTCTACCACCAGATGCAGCAATTGGGATTCCAAACCGAGTTGGTCATGGTCAACGCGGCTCGCGGAAAGGAATTGAGGGACGGCACGGTGCGTCTGGAAAGCCTGAATCCCGTATTTGTTGTATCCGGCGTGCGGCCGGAAGATCCTCAGGGAGATCCTGGTGAGTAGCGCGCCGGGAACTACCGGACCGGGAACTACCGGGCCTGGGCGGCTTTACGGCGTGGGCGTTGGCCCGGGAGACCCGGAGCTGCTTACCCTGAAAGCCCAACGAGTCCTGGGGCAAGTTCCCATCGTCTGCGTCCCCCAGTCGGAAACAAGTCAGGAAAGCTTCGCGTATACCATAGCACGCCAGTTTATAGACCCTGACCGCCAGCGGGTTTTGCGGATTACCTTCCCCACCGACGACGCGGAAGGGGCAGCCCAGGTGTGGCGGTCCGCCGCCGAGCAGCTGGCCCAAGAGCTGCTTCAGGGACAGGACGTGGCCTTCATCACCGAGGGCGACCCCATGCTGTACAGCACCTTCTCTTACGTGCTGGAGAGCATTCGGGCGGACCATCCCGATATACCGGTGGAGATCGTGCCCGGGGTTTCCTCAGTTATGGCGGCGGCGGCGCGCGCTGGAATCCCCCTGGTGACCCACGGCCAGCGGCTGGCCATTCTGCCGGCGGTGTACGGCATCGACGACCTGCGTGAGGCCATCGCCAACTACGACACCATAGTGCTGATGAAGGTTAACAAGGTGTTGCTGGACGCTCTGGTTAACCTGGAAAAGCTGGGTCTGGCGGGCAAAGCTGTCTACGTGCGTCGGGCCACCACCGAGCAGGAGCAGGTGGTTACCGACCTGCAGCAGCTTTCCGAGAAAGACCTGGACTACTTCTCACTACTCATAATCAGGAAGGGTGATTGAGCATGGCCGGAGCGCAGGGCAAAGTCTACTTTATCGGCGCCGGTCCGGGCGACCCGGAGCTGCTCACCCTGAAGGGGAAGCGGCTGATCGAAGAAGCCGACGTGGTAATTTACGCCGATTCTCTGGTCCCGGAATCTATCGCAGACTTCGCCAACAAGGACGCCGAGGTGCACGGCAGCAAGACCATGGCCCTGCCGGAAATCATGGAGCTGATGCTTGCCTCGGTGCGCCAGGGTAAGAAGGTGGCGCGGATCCAAAGCGGCGACCCCAGCATTTACGGCGCGATTCTGGAGCAGATGCGAATTCTGGAAAGCAATGAGGTGGAGTACGAAATAGTGCCCGGTGTCAGCGCCGCCTTTGCCGCCGCCGCCGTGCTGAAGACCGAGTTAACCGTGCCCGAGGTCTCGCAAACAGTGATCATGACCCGCGCCGAGGGCCGGGTCTCCATGCCTCCTCGGGAGCAGCTCCGCGACCTGGCCGCCCACGGTTGCTCCTTGATCGTCTTCCTTAGCGTTACCCGCATGACTAAAGTTGTTCGGGAACTGCTGGCCGCCGGCTACCCCAAAGAAACGCCGGTGGCGGTGGTTTACCGGGTCGGCTGGCCCGAGGAGAAGGTTATTCGGGGAGACCTGAGCGATATAGCCGCCAAAGTAAGGGAGTCAAAAATAACCCTGCAGGCCTTGATAATGGTGGGAGAGGCCATGAATCCCCACCTCCGCGACCCTCTGCCGGCCTCGGAGCAGCCCCAGGCTACGTCGCACCTCTACTCCCAGGACTATACCCATTTGTACCGCCGCTCTCCTTCCAGACCCGATACCTTCGGACCGCGGATAAAGTCCGGCGAGGAAAGAGTGCCTCTGCCTAAAGTGCCCCTGTCCGATGTATCTGGCGGCCACTAGCGCTGCAGTATGAGCTCCTCTACGGCCCTGGTAGCTATTTCTAAAAAAGGAGCGGAACTGGCGCTGGCGCTATCGGAGCTGACCGGGGAACAGACTGTTTTTCTGGAGCGTCGATGGCATGTAGCGGGCAAGGGCTATCAGGCCTTCGACCTGCCCCTCCGGCCGGTGATCCAACGGCTTTTTGACGAGTACCAGCGTCTGGTGCTCTTCATGCCCGTGGGAGCCGCCGTCCGGCTGCTGGCTCCTTACATCCAGGATAAACATGACGATCCGGCAGTGGTCTGCGTCGACGACGCCGGGCGATTTGCCGTCAGCCTGCTGTCCGGCCACCTGGGCGGCGCCGACGCGCTGGCGCAAGAGGTGGCTCAGCTTTTGGGAGCCACCCCGGTCGTTACCTCGGCCTCCCACGTAACCGGCACCCTGGCGGTGGACCTGCTGGGCCAGGAGTTTGGCTGGGTTATTGACGCCCCTCCGCTAACGGTCACCAGGGCCAGCGCCGCTGTGGTAAACGGCGAGCCGGTTGGCGTTTACCAGCAGGCCGGAGAGCCCGACTGGTGGCC
>JADFQT010000048.1 GCA_022561675.1 Chloroflexota bacterium | reverse complement strand
AACGGCCCAGGAGGATTAGCGCGATGATTATGGCGGCCGTATCGAAAAAAACTGCCGAGGATATGCCGCCGCTGGAGAGCACCAGGGGCGCAAACGCGCTAAGCAGCACCACCACCACGCTATACCCATAGGCCACGCTGGTGCCCAGAGCGATGAGGGTATGCATGTTGGCGGCGCCGTGCCGCAGCGCTCCCAATCCCGAGGTGTAGAAGCTCCATCCGGCCCAGAATTGGACCGGGGTGGCCAGGGCCCACAGGAGGAAGGGATAGAAGGACCGCTCCATCAGCGGCGGAACCCAGGGGAGCAGCTCGAAAGTCCCCAGCAAGAGCAATATTCCTATTGACGCGGCAAACAGGAGGCGTCGGCGCAATTCCCGTAGCTCCCTGGTCTTGGACAGCCGTTCCAGCTCCGCCGCGGAATCCAATCCCTGGGATTCATCTCCCACAATCCGGTAGCCGGCCGACTGGACCGCCCGGCGAAAATCGGCCATATCCGCCATCCCAGGGGCGTATTCCACGGTGGCCTTTTCGGTAGCCAGGTTAACCAGGGCGCTCACCACAGCGGGCAGTTGCTTGAGCGAATTCTCGACATGACCAACGCAAGCGGCGCAGGTCATTCCCTCCACCCCCAAAGTTGTTTTTACCGTAGGCACTCGATATCCAGATTTCTCGACCGCCTCCCTTAGCAGCTTCAGGTTAATATCCGCTGTGCCGTATTCCACCGATGCCCTTTCCGTGGCCAGGTTGACCGAGGCCTTGCTGACGCCGGGCACGGAAGCCAGGGCGTTTTCCACATGGCCAACGCAGGCAGCGCAGGTCATCCCCTCTATCGGCAGAGTGATTTGTTTTTCAGGTTTCTTTGTTTTGATTACCATGCGTTAGCCCTAGAATCTCCTCAGAGAGTGTGTGGGAAGTAATGGTTCATGGTTCGACAAGCTTTTAATTAACTGATCCAGTTACTGTCCTTCCTCCGGTCCGCAATCGGGTACATAGCGGTGCTCACCACGAACGGGCCTCGAACAGTTCGTCCTGAGCCTCTGGAAGGGCATGCCCTCGGTCCTGAATCTTTCCCTAAATGTTTTCAGAAGGGTTGGTCTCCGAGTAGACCGGCCAAGCGCAGACCCCAGAGGCCGGCTGCCAGCAATGTGGATGCTATCAGTACCATTGACGACCGCCTTCGCCAAACGCTTGGCCCTCTGCGCCGGCCAGCCAACTCCAGGTACCAACCCCGGCCCAGCATAAGCAGGGTTAAAGCCAGGAAGGGCCAGGTGAGCACCCGCAACGCGGGAGCCAGAGCCAAGCCGGCCCCCCCCAAGCTGAGGAAGCCCAGCAGGCCCGGAACGATTCATCACCAGGGAAGGGGAAGGATGCCCGCCAACAAGGTTTGAAGCGGCCTTTCTATCTGAATCAGCTTGCGCATTATGCTATCTCTACTGAAAATGGGGTCGGTGAAAATGGGGGCAGCATGGCTAATGGCCGGTCTGCCTATTTGTGGGCTTGAATATACAGGTCCTTGAGCTCCGCGACAATCTCATCCTCGCGGCCTTCCTTGATTCCTTGAACAGCGCAGGTTTGCAGATGCCCGCCCAATAGGACGCTTTCCATCTTTTCAATGGCGCGCCTCACCGCATAGGTCTGCTTAAGAATGTCCACGCAGTACTGGTCCTCTTCCATCATCTTTCGTACGCCGGCCAAATGGCCTTCGATATAGCTCAAGCGCTTCAGGGCCTGTTCTTTGGCTTCGGAAACCATCCAACCCCCATTTCTTACCGTACCCATACCCCCTGGGTAGGGGTTTAGCTATAGTCTAGAGCTTGCCCTTCATTCTGTCAACCATAGCTGAGCCCACCCCTGGGAAAATCGCGTCATAGCCTAGGCAAAGTTACCCCCGAGCAAGCCTGGCTACCTTGACAGAACAATGGAATAGAATCAGGATAGCTGTATGTTTCTACCGGGTGCCCTCCCCACCGTCCTTGTTAAGCATTAACTTGAAGCCCGCAACCCTGGCAGTAGGCCGCCAGCGTATCCACTACGCCTGGGTGATAGTCATCGTGGCCGCCGCGATGCGGCTGAGCATCTCTGCGGTCAGGACCTCCTTCCCCATTATGATACCCCGTATGATGGAGGCCTTCGGCTGGACTTACGGAGCGGTAGGTGGCGGGCTGGCCCTCCAATGGATTTTCTCGGGTCTCTTTGGCCCGTCGGCGGGTTGGCTGGGAGACCGTTATGGGATCCGCCGGGTGATGGCGGCGGGAGCGGTGATTTTCCTGATAAGTATGGTGCTGACCAGCAGGATGACGCACCTGTGGCAATTTTACCTGTTCTACGGTGTCTTTCTGAGCGCTTCCCTGGCCATCTTTCAGGTGCCCTTGTTGGCAGCCGTCACCCTCTGGTTCAGAAAACATCTGGGCGTCGGCATGGGGATTCTCCAAGCCTCCCAAGGCGTGGGTCCTTTGGTGTTTGTCCCGTTGGTGCTGCTGATTATCTATTTATTTGGAGGGGGAGGAAGCGGACTACGGGCGGCCTTCTGGATCACCGGTATTGGTGGAGGGGTCCTCGTGTTGCTGCTGATAAGACCTTTCTACAATGAGCCGGCACAAGTCGGCCTGACGCCCCTGGGCGCCTCGCCGGACGAACCGATTCAGAGAATACAGGAACCTAAGGTCGCCCGTCTCAGGACTAAGCTCTTCCTGCAGCGGGTCCAGCGGACTAGCGCCTTTTGGAACCTTATCGGGATCCACTTCTGGGGCTGCGCCGGGCACGCAATCATCCTGGCCTTCCTGCCAGCCATGGCTGAGTCTCGGGGTTTATCCCAGGGATCGGCTGCCGCTGCCTTCGTGGTCCTTTCCGTGCTCAGCACTATCACTCGATTTGGGGTGCCCATCGCGGCGGACCGCCTGGGCAGCAAGTGGGTAATGGCAGCCTGCTTCTTTCTGCAGGTAGCTCCCATGTTCATACTGTTCTTTGCGCATGACGCTTGGCTGTTTTACTTATTCGCTGCTCTATTCGGCATAGGGTTTGGCGGTGAAATGACCGCCTTCCCCATCATCAACCGCCAGTACTACGGCAGCGCCCCCATCGGAACTACCTACGGGTGGCAGATGATGGGAGCGGGCATCGGCATGGCAGTAGGCGCCTATGCCGGGGGTCTCCTATGGGACCTCACCGGGGACTTGAACTATACGATAACTCTTTCGTTGGTATTGAGTCTGGTAGGCGTGGCATCCATAATGTTTCTGCCGGGAACCCACCGGCATCAGCTTCCGGACTGGGAGGATTCCCTGCCCGCGGAATACCGTACCGCTCCAGCCGGGTCCGCCACACCGGGGGATTGAAGGAGATAATCGTCAACCGACATCCCAATGGCCAGCCAGGAAGACCATCTTAATTTAGTCCTGTCATTCCGAGGGAGCCCTTCGGCTCCGCTCAGGATAAACTCCGCGACAGAGGAATCTAAAATCTAGTGACTGCAGAAGCCCATGAAGGAATACTACGTCTACATCATGACCAATGGCGTAAGGACCCTGTATATTGGCGTGACCCATGATTTGATGCGACGGGTGTTCGAGCACAAAGAAAAGCTGGTAGAAGGATTCACCAAGAGGTACAACATTACCATGCTTGTCTATTATGAGACCACCAGCGATATTCGGGCCGCTATAGCTCGTGAGAAGCAGCTAAAAAGCTGGCGGAGAAGCAAGAAGATTGCTCTCATCGAGTCATCGAATCCCCAGTGGAAAGACTTCTCCCTGGAATGGCATGGATGACAAGGACTTTAGACCCCTCGCTTCGCTCGGGGTGACATTTTTGGTGGGTTGCTGAACGGCGGCTACCAGGAGGACAAACATTAGGAAGGTGAAATATGCTGGACCTGATTATTAGAGGCGGAGAAGTAGTCACCCCGTGGGGAGTGGGCGATTGGGACGTGGCGGTGCAGGGGGAGAAAATCGTCGCGGTGACCTCCCCCGGCACCTTGACCGATGACGTGGGCCGGGTCATCGACGCCACCGGCAAGGTCGTAATACCCGGCGGTATCGAGCCCCACGCTCACATCGCAGCGCCGATAATGGGGCCGGGCAACCTGAAAACGGCGCCGCCCGAGCAGGTAAGCCGCGCCGCCCTTTTCGGTGGCACCACAACGCTGATGGATTTCGCCATCCAATACCCGGGCATAGACATCGGCCAGGCCATACAGGAGCGCACCTCGGTCTGGCAGGGCAACTCCTACGCCGACTATGCCCACCATCTGATGCTGCTGGGGGAACTCCCTACCCACATTTTGGAATCCCTGCACGAGCACATAGAGGACGGCTTCGCTTCCGTCAAGATATTCACCACCAACATACGCCCGCCGGAGATGACCGGCGAGCCGCGCATGGTGGGCATGGGGCATTTGCACGACCTGATGGAGCAGATTCAGCGGCACAACGGCATGCTGCTGGTCCACTCCGAGGACGACGACATGGTGCAGCACATGTACCAAAAGTTG
Organism: Chloroflexota bacterium; assembly: GCA_022561675.1. GTDB lineage: Bacteria > Chloroflexota > Dehalococcoidia > Lucifugimonadales > UBA3495 > JADFQT01. Next base: position 7,215 of record JADFQT010000048.1, on the reverse strand, counting down.
GCGGTTGAGGAGAGAAACGAGTGGTGGAACATGCATTTGGTGCACAGTAACGAGTCGGAGGATGTGTCCTTCCGGCGCGTACTGAGGGTATCGGAATGGACCGGCTCACCGGTGTACTTCGTTCACGTCAGCGCCAAGGAGGGCATCCAGGCCATTGGGGAATCCCGGGCCAAGGGTATGCCCATATACGGCGAGACCCTGCACAACTACTGCTGCTTCAACGCCGACAATTACAAGGAAGAAAACGGCATGAAGTACCATACCTATCCCTCACTGAAATCAGAGGAGGACCGGCAAGCCCTCTGGAACGGCATCGTCAACGGCGCGCTGAACACCATGGCTACCGATGAGTACTGCACCTCGTGGGAGCTGAAAATCCAGGGTAAAACTGTGCGGGATGTAACCGGCGGCCACAACGGCGCCGAAACTCGGGTCGGCATCACCTACAGTGAGGGCGTCTCCAAGCGAGGGATGTCGCTCCAGCGATTCGTGGATGTTACCTCGGCCAACGCCGCCAAGATAATGGGCCTCTATCCCCGCAAGGGAGTCATCGCCCCGGGTAGCGACGCGGATATAGTGCTAATTGACCCCAACTTCAAGCGAGCGCTGCGGATGGACGACTTCCACATAACCGATTACAGCATCTGGGAAGGCTTTCCCGTGGAGGGATGGCCGGTCATGACCATTCTGCGGGGCGCCGTCGCCGTGGAGAACGGCGAGTTGAAAACCAGCTTGGGCAGCGGTAAGTTCCTGCCTCGCAAGGTGAATCCAGAAGTCACCAACCGGCCCGCTTGCTAGTCGATGGCGCTCCCCGGCTCTGGCATTAACTATGAGTGAACCAGCCTCCACTCCGCCCGGCCCGTTGCAGGACGTACGGGTGGTGGAGTGGAGCAACTCCGTCTCCGCGCCCTTCTGCGGCAAGCTCCTGGGCGAATTGGGAGCGGACGTGATCAAGATCGAGCCGCCGGGCCGGGGCGAGGTTAGCCGGTCATCCGGACCCTTCCCCAACCGGGAACCCCATCCGGAACGCAGCGGGTTGTTCCTGTTCGCCAACCTCAACAAGCGCGGGATAACCCTGGACTTGGAGACGGATGCCGGGCGGGGGCTGCTGGATCGTCTCCTGGAATCGGCGGACGTCTTCCTGGAGAACCAGCCGATAGAATTGCTGGAGCGGACCCGACTGGACTACCAGTCCCTCAAATCCAGGCATCCCCGTTTGGTAGCCACTTCCATCAGCCCCTACGGGCGCACCGGTCCATACAAACAGTACAAGGGTAACGACCTAACAGTTGACGCGCTGGGCGGCCTCAGCTTCGGCACTGGTTTCCCCGACCGGGAGCCTCTCAAAACTCCACTGCATCAGACCAGCTATTTGGCCGGCGTGGGCGCTGCCTTCGCCACCATCGTCGCCCTGCTGGGACGCGACCTGACCGGCCGGGGCCAGCAAGTGGACGTGGCCGAAGCACAGGTCGTGGGGACCTTGCTTACCGGATACCATCTGCCGACCTACATATACCGGGGCATCGCCGGCTCTCGTTCCGGCAATCGCATGCGGCTGGGACTGTTCCCCAACTGCGTGCTACCCTGCCAGGACGGCTACGTCTGCATCGACGCCCCCCAGCTGGAGCAGTACCAACGATTTTTGAACCTGCTGGGGGACCAGGAGTGGATGCAGGAGCCGCGCTATCGGGACCGCCGCCGTATGAGCGACCAGTATCCGGAAGAGGCGGAGTCACTGATCTCCCCCTGGTTTATGGAGCACAGCAAGGAGGAAATCCTCCGGCTGTGTCTGGAGAATCGGGTTCCCTGCGTTCCGGTGCTGACCTTCGATGAGGTGCTGTCCGACTCCCAGCTGAACTCGCGGGGTTATTTTCAAGAGATAGGCCATCCGGAAGCGGGGGATTTTCGCTATCCCGGGCCTCCCTACCGTTTCTCGGCATCGCCGGTTCGCATGGTGAGGGCCGCGCCCACCCTGGGGCAGCATAACCGCGAAATTTTGTGTGATGAGTTGGACCTAGCCGCCTCGGAGTATGCCAGCCTTAACCGGGCCGGTGTGGTTTAAGGTGGCGTCCAAAGAGTCCGGCGAGTCCGGCCTGCCCCTGACCAATTTTCGGGTAGTGGATTTCGGCACGGCCTGGGCTGGTCCCATGGCGGCCCAGCTATTGGGCGACCTGGGAGCCCAGGTCATCAAGGTGGAGAGCCGCGCTCGGCTGGACGGCCTGCGCTTGGGGCGGCCCATTATCGACCTGGTGACGGGCGACAACATTGCCGAGGGCGACCGGGGTCTGTGGCCGGAGCTGCAACCGGTTTTCCACGGTATCAACCGCAACAAGCTCAGCATCACCCTGAACCTCAAGACAGATGCGGGGCTGGACCTGGCCAAACAGGTCATCGCCGGCAGCGACGTGGTAATGAACAACTATTCGCCCGGCGTGCTGGAACGCCTGGGGCTGGACTACCCAAACCTGAGAAAGCTCAGGCCGGATATCATCCTGGTCTCCATGCCCTCGGTTGGGGAAACCGGCCCACTGCGCGACATCCTGGCATACGCTCCCATTATCCAGGCTCTTTCCGGCTTCATGAGCCTGGTGGGCTATGGAGAGGATGAACCGCTGGTGGGGGAGCTGCAAGCGCCCTGGAGCGACACCGTTGCCTCCATCCATGCCGGACTGGCCGCCGTGGCCGCGTTGAAACACCGCAACCGAACCGGAGAGGGCCAGTTCATTGAGGTAGCTCAGTTGGAGGCCACCACTTCCATGTTGGGCGAGGCGATACTGGGCTACCAGATGACCGGGGAGACGCCTCTCCCGCAGGGAAATCGGGATGAAGAGTTCGCCCCCCACAGCAACTACCGCTGTGCCGGCGATGACCAATGGGTGGCGATTGCGGTGGGCAGCGAAGAGGAATGGCTATCCTTTTGCCAAGCGCTGGGCAACCCCGAATGGGCTCGCAGCACCAAGTTTACCCATCGAGCAGACCGCCTGCGCCATCAAGAAGAGCTGGACGAAAAGGTCTCGGGCTGGACCGGCACGCGCCCAGCCCTGGAGATTACCGAGTTGCTGCAAGCCCACGGAGTGGCCGCCATGCCGGTCATGAACATTGCGGACCAGTTTTCCGACCCGCATTTGAGCGAAAGGCAATTCTACGTGGACATCGACCATCCCCACGTCGGGGCGGAATGGATCTCCGGTATGCCCTGGCGCTTGAGCGACACTCCGGGACAGATTAGAAGCCCCGCGCCCTTGCTGGGCCAGCACAACGATTACGTCTTGGGACAGGTCCTGGGGCTTTCCACTGAAAGCCTGGCGGCTCTGGAATCCCAGGGTGTTGTATACTAGCCAGGCGTTTCCTCCGTCAATACCCGAACGCCTCGGTCTATATCAGCCTATACCGGTACTGGACGGCGCGGTTTTGTCTTGAGCACTTCTAGTGACTGAAGCCCCTCCAGAAGCCCCGGTTAGATCCTCCAGCCGCATCTTCTATGGCTGGTGGATTGTAGCCATCAGCATCGTCGCCGACGGACTGAAGCACGGCAGTTTTAACCGAGGCTTCACAATTTACGTGGTTCCCATACGGAGTGAACTTGGCATCGGCGTCGCCGCCATATCCATAGCGGACATGCTGGGCCGGCTGGTCGGGGGATTTCAAGGACCGATAGTTGGCTACCTCACCGACCGGTGGGGACCCCGAACCATGCTCTTCCTGGGCGCCGTCCTTTCCGGACTGGGCTTCTTGCTGCTGGCCTTTGTTCACAGCTACGCCTTTTTCGTCCTGGTCTTCGTCGGGCTGATGTCCGTGGGATTTCGTTCCGGGTACAACAACGCCTCGATCACCGCGGTAAACCGCTGGTTCCGGAGGAAGCGAGGCCTGGCCATGTCCATCGTCTCGGTGGGCAACGGACTGGGCGGCTCCTTTGCCTTCCTGATCGCCCCACTGGTAATTACCTTTGGCTGGCGTCCGGTAGTCTTCGCTTCCGGCGTCATAATAATCAGCCTCATCTGCCCCCTCTCACTGCTGTTGAGGGATTCTCCCGAGCGCATGGGTCTTTTGCCCGATGGAGACAGGCCGGAACCCCAATCGCCAGCCCCAGAAACCGTCGAAAGCGGGGCCAACCCAGCGGCAACCCCGAGGCCTGCTGCTTCATCAGGCAGAACTGGAGAGAGAACCGGTTCTCGTCGCCCTCCCCGGGAGTTGGACTTTACAGCCAGGGAAGCGATGCGGACGCCAACCTACTGGATGATCGTGCTGGCGGTTGGCCTGCGTAACACCGTCCATTCCGGCCTCAGCTTTCTCTTAGTGCCGGTAATGGTCTGGTTTTTGTCAGCGAGCGGCCGCAGCGATGATAGAAACCTGGTCATCGCTGCGGCCTTCGTCACGGTCCTCTCTCTCAGCTCCATCATAATCAATCCCGGTGTGGGATGGCTGGGCGATAAGGTTTCCAAGCAGAAGCTGAGCGCTTTTTGCATGCTCTCCGGAGCCCTGGCAATATTAACTCTGGTCAACCACAGCGGCCATCTGTGGCAGCTGGGCGTCTTCGCGGTCCTGATGTCCTTCACCGAAAGCGCCAATCCCCTGGCCTGGGCCATCATGGGCGACTTCTTCGGACGGCGCAGCTTCGCGACGCTGCGGGGCTGGCAGCATTTGCCCGACCAGCTGATGTCCGCGAGTACGCCCTTTTGGATGGGGTTGATATTCGACCGCACCGAAAGCTATTTCTGGGCTCTGTTGCCTCTGGCAGCGATATATATCCTGGCAACCATCTCCTATTGGACGATACCGAGGCCCGGTATCCCCGCCAGGCTCCGGAGAAGAGAGGAAGCGTTGGCCGCGGATTAGTTAAACCCGCTTTCAGTTGGCTTTACGGCAGCCAGATTCCTGCCGGACCGAAAAATAACGGAGACGAATAACGGAACGGATGGGTATTCAAGGGCAGCCGGGAGAATAAAATGTCGGGTATTCTGTCAGATAAGGTTTCTCTCATAACGGGAGCCGGCTCCGGAATCGGCCGCGCCTCCGCCATCGCCTTCGCCAGAGAGGGCGCCCAGGTGGTGGTCTCCGATATTGACGCCGAGGGCGGAGAGGAAACCGTCAGCCGAATAAGCGAAATTGGCGGCCAGGCTATCTTCGTTCCTGCCGACGTGTCCCGAGCCGCCGACGTTGAAGCCCTGGTTCAGAGCACCGTCCAGCAGTACGGGCGCCTGGACTGCGCCTTCAATAACGCCGGTGTCTCAGGAGGGCAGGACCTGATCCACGAATATTCGGAAGATGACTGGGACCGGGTTATCGACATCAACCTAAAGGGCGTCTGGCTGTGCCTGAAATACGAAATCATCCAGATGCTGGAGCAGGGCGGCGGCTCCATTGTCAATACGGCGTCAATAATGGGCTTAGTCGGAGGGTCCCGCTCCCCTTCCTATGGAGCGTCCAAGCACGGTGTGGTGGGGCTGACCAGGAACGCCGCGGTACAATACGCCCAGTCGGGAATTAGAGTCAACGCGGTTTGCCCCGGTTACATCCGGACACCCATGACAGAGCAGGGCGCCTTGCTTGGGCCGGGTAACGAGGAGCGTATTATCGCCCGACATCCCATCGGCCGGCTGGGCGCCCCCGAGGAGATAGCGGAAACCGTGGTGTGGCTGTGTTCCGACGCCGCATCCTTTGTTACCGGTCATGCCATGACCGTAGATGGCGGGTACGTAGCCCAGTAACGGAAATCAGTCATATAGGCACATGGAGTTGAGTATATGGTTTTAGAATCTGGAAAAATTACGGCGGAAGGGGTGGCGAGCCTGCGCAGCAGGCTGGGTAGCTTCAACCGGCCTCGTCAGTACGGGGTGGGTCTGTTTAACGAAGATGCTTCCCGCAGCGCCATCCGTCACTTCTGCCAGGGCATAGGAGACACCAACCCGCTTTATTGGGATCGCAGCTACGCCCAGGAGACTAGGTTTGGAACCATTATCGCTCCTCCTTGCTTCCTCTACAGTGTCTACTGGTGCTCCGGGAGGACTGGCGGACTGGCCGGCGTGCATGGCTTTCACGCCGGCAACGACTGGGAGTGGTACCGGCCCATCTATCTGGGCGACCAGATCTCGGTTCAGGAGCAGTTTACCGGCCTGGAAGAAAAAAAGAGTGAGTTCGCCGGGACAATAATGATCCAGTCCAGCGTGACCCACTACTACAATCAGCGGGGCGAGGCGATCGCCAAGACCCGGGGCTGGCAGATTCGGGCCGAGCGCAGCGCGGCCAAAGAGCGGCAGAAGTATTCCTTCGAGCCTTATCACTATTCCCGGGCGGAAATAGAGGCCATCCAAGAGGCGGTGCTGGGCGAGGAAATACGGGGCAATAACCCTCGATGGTGGGAGGACGTGCAGGTTGGGGATGACCTCAAGCCGGTGGTAAAGGGCCCCATGAGCCACGGCGACATTACCGCCTTCGTGGCGGGTTGCATCGGCGGAATTTCCCACGGCATTCAACTCCGCGAGATGTTGAGACACCCATCCTGGGGGTTCACCGACCCCAGCACCGGAGCCCAGGAAGCCATAATTCGGGTCCACGACATCCAGGAGGCCGCCGAAAGCGCCGGACTGCCTGGCGCCTACGACTACGGATGCCAGCGCTGCTGCTGGATGGGGCACCTGCTGACCAACTGGGCCGGGGACGATGGATTCGTCAAGAAGATGTACGTGGAGTTGCGGCGGTTTAACGTGGTGGGGGACACCACCTGGTGCAAAGGCAAGGTAACTGCCAAACGTCAGGAAGACGGGGAAAACCTGGTCGATCTGGAAATCTGGGGCGAAAACCAGCGGGGAGAGCAGACCACCAAGGGAACCGCCACCATTCGCCTGCCCGCCCGCCAATCTTCGACCGACCCGGCCTGACTCGCGTACCGGCAGAGTCCATTGTTACGCCCCAACAGCGGAGTAGGCCAATTATTTATGCCGGCCCAGCTGTTTCGGTTGTAATAGAACTTTCATGGGAAGTAGCTAGAGTGAAGTGATGCCCAATCCCAAAATCAAGTTCACCATCAACGACTACATGAGCATGCCGGACGGGAAGCGCTACCAGCTGTTGGACGGGGAGATGGTACCCGCGCTTTCACCGACTACCAGGCACCAAACTATCCTCTGTAGATTATCGATAGCAATGCATGACGCGGTGAATGCGAACCAGTCAGGTCGGGTTTGGGTCTCGCCTTTAGATGTCGTTCTCTCCGAC
>JADFQT010000276.1 GCA_022561675.1 Chloroflexota bacterium | reverse complement strand
GATGACCTGGAGCAAGCGGTCGCTGCACTGCGTGGAAAGGGTTTCGCCCAGGCTGCCAAGCGTTCGGGACGGGCGACCACCGAAGGTGTCATCGAGGCCTACATCCACACGGGCGGACGGGTAGGCGCGCTGGTGGAATTGGGCTGCGAAACGGATTTTGTAGCCCGTACTTCGGAGTTCAAGGACCTGGCCCACAACATCGCCATGCAGGTTGCGGCGATGGCTCCCGCCTATTTGGACCAGGAAGAAATGGAAAGGGAGGATAGCCGTCCTCCGGCGCAGGTTAGCCTGCTGCAACAGCCTTTCATCAAGGACAACTCCCGGTCCGTGGGAGAAATGGTCCAGGAAATGGCAGTCAAAGTGGGGGAGAACGTCAAACTCGTTCGTTTCAGCAGATTGGCTCTAGAAGAGTAGACCTGGTTAGGCCCTATGAGTCAGGCCAAATATAACCGGGTATTGCTTAAAATCAGCGGAGAATCCCTCAAGGGTTCCGCTGCAACAGGCATCGATCCCGAGGCGGTCAATTATATAGCCCAGCAGATAGCGGAAGCCGATGCTTCCGGGGTTGAGTTGGCCGTGGTTATCGGGGGCGGCAACATCTGGCGTGGCGAAGAAGCGGAACGTTGGGGAATGGACCGGGCCACGGCGGATTATGCGGGCATGCTGGCGACCACCATCAATGCATTGGCTCTCCAAGACGCCCTGGAGCAGCGGGGTATAGTTACCCGCACACAAAGCGCTCTCCAGATGCAGGCAATCGCCGAACCCTACATTCGCCGCCGGGCCATTCGCCACCTGGAAAAGGGGCGGGTCGTTCTCTTCTCCGCGGGGACCGGCAACCCCTACATGACCACCGACACTGCCTGTGCGCTGCGCGCCCTGGAGATCGGCGCGGAGGTGATACTGATGGCCAAGAATGACGTCGACGGAGTCTACGATTCTGACCCTCATGACAATCCGGCGGCGAAGCGGTTTAAGCAGTTGGATTATCTGGACGCGCTGAATTTAAGGCTCAATATAATGGATTCCACCGCGGTTTCCCTCTGCATGGATAATCGTCTTCCCATAATCGTCTTCAACATTTTCAACTCCGGCTCCATGGGACAAATACTAATGGGAGAACCGGTGGGCACCCTAATTTCCGGGAGGGAATAGCCATGCCAGGAAAAAATGATGGGGACGCCACTCTGACCCCCGCCGAGATTCTGGCCGAGACAGAGCGGAAGATGGACAACACCGTCGCCGCTTTGAAAAGAGAGCTGGGTACCATCAGGACCGGCCGAGCCACGCCGGCGTTGATTGAAAATGTTTCGGTCGATTATTACGGCGTCGCCACTCCGTTGAACCAGATCGCGTCGATTTCGGCGCCGGACGCCCGGGTAATCATGGTACAGCCTTGGGACAAGCAGGCCATGCGCGATATAGAAAAAAGTTTGATGAAGTCAGAAATGGGTTTTAACCCGTCCAACGACGGAAACGTCATCACCGTTCCCATACCTCCTTTGACCCAAGAGCGCCGTCAGGAGCTGGTCCGGGTGCTCAAGCGGAAGTTGGAGGAGGGCAAGGTTTCCATACGCAACGTGCGGCGCGATGGGGTCGAGACCCTGCGTAGGTTAGAGCGGGAGAAAGCCATCTCCCAGGACGAAAACCACAGGGGCCAGGACCAGCTGCAAAAGGCCACCGACGCCCATGTTAAGGCCGTGGATGAAGTCGGCAGTTCTAAAGAAACCGAAATAATGCAGGTCTAAGGCAGTGCTGCCCCATTCTGACCTCTCCGCCACCACCCGGCAGGAATCGGCCCCCAAGCCCAGCAAGATCCCCTGCCACGTTGCCATCATTATGGACGGCAACGGCAGGTGGGCCGAAAAGCAGGGCCTGCCTCGTCTGGCCGGCCATCGAGTCGGCATGGACCGGATTCATCGAGTGCTGGAAATCCTGGCGGAAAAGGGAGTGGCCTTCGTTACACTGTTCGCCTTTTCCACGGAAAATTGGAACCGCCCCCCCGGCGAGGTGGAGGGCATTCTCGAGCTTCTGGAGGAGGCCCTCCGCAGCAAAATCCAGACTCTCCACGATAAAAACGTTAAGGTGGTCCACCTGGGCAAGGTGGACAAGCTAGCTCCCAGCCTTCGCAGGGCGGTGGCCCATGCCCAGAAACTGACCCAAAACAACACCGGCATAACCCTGAACGTCGCCTTTGATTACGGTGGACGCGACGAGATATTGGAGGCGGTGCGCCGCATCATCCGGGAGCAGATCCCCGCGGAAGCCGTGGACGAGAAGCTGTTCAGCAGCCATCTGTTCACCAACCAGTGTCCGGACCCAGACCTGGTGATTCGAACCGGTGGGGAGCTGCGCATTAGTAATTTCCTGCTCTGGCAGTCGGCCTACAGCGAGTATTACCATACCTCCACCCTCTGGCCGGACCTGGATGAGGCTGAGCTGGAGCGGGCCCTGGAGTCCTACAGCAACCGTCAGCGGCGTTTTGGCAACATAGCCCCCAAGGCCTGATAGTGACCCAGCGCGTGCTCACGGCGCTGGTAGGTATTCCCCTTCTGGTCACCGCAATCTGGCTTGGCACCCCCTGGCTGACCCTGCTTTTGCTTCTGGTCGTAATCCTGGGTATTTGGGAGTTGTACCGCCTTTGCCCGGGGGATGGTCAAAGCCTGCCCACACCCTTGGGAATCATCTGGGTTATGGCATTTGTGCTCGGGGGCCAGGCTGCCACCGGGCCGTCCCACTTTCTAACGATCTCGCTGGTGATTTTTGGGTGTGGGTCCTTTCTATCCCTCCTATGGTTAGTGGCTTTTTTTCGTGGTCCGGGTTTGTGGATCAAAACAGCCTACTTGATCGGCGGCCCCATCTACGTGGGATTCCTGCTGGGCCATGTGCTGGTGCTGAGAGACCTGGGTGGTGGGGACATCCTGGGCCGGGACTGGGTGTTGTTCGCCCTACTGGTGACTTTCGCGACCGATACCGGCGCTTTTTTAGTGGGGAAAGCCATCGGTCGTCACCCCATGTCTCTCCGGATTAGCCCAAACAAAACCTGGGAAGGAGCAGCCGGCGGGTTCTGCCTGGCGATGATCGCGGCCGGG
>JADFQT010000047.1 GCA_022561675.1 Chloroflexota bacterium | reverse complement strand
TTCGTCATGGGCATGGAAATCAAGCGGGAGTTGGTTCACGGCGAACTCTCCTCGCTGCGTAAGGCCGCCCTGCCCGCAGTAGCGGCTCTGGGCGGAATGGCTGTGCCTGCAGCTATGTTCATCGCGTTTAATGCCACCGGCGAAGGCGCCAAGGGCTGGGGCATACCCAAGGCCACGGATATCGCCTTCGCTCTGGGTGTGCTGGCGCTCCTGGGCAGGTCTCTTCCCTCCGGGTTGAGGATCTTTCTCCTGGGCGTGGCGGTGGTAGATGACATCGGTTCCATCCTGGTTATCGCGGTTTTCTACACGGAAGAGCTCAACGTCACCGGCTTGGTGTGGGCCTTCGCATTGCTTGTTATCATCGTTATTGCCAGCCGCGTTGTCGGTATTCGGAGTATTCCGGTCTACGTGGTTTTGGGAACGCTTTTCTGGGTCGCCGTGCTCAATTCGGGGATCCACGCCACTGTTGCCGGCGTCATCCTCGGGCTGCTGACTCCGGCCGGCGCTCTGCTTACCCATCAGGCTTTCCGGCCGTCCGTGGAAGAACTGGTCGGCCAGTATGAGCGAGCTGTCGAGGCCGACGACGAAGAGTCTGCCGACGTAGTCCTGGGAGAAATCTCCAGGCTAAGCCGGGAGACGGACTCGCCACTGGACCGGTTGGAACTACAGCTCCACCCCTGGACCACCTACCTCATCCTCCCCATCTTCGCCCTGGCCAACGCAGGCGTGGTGCTTTCGGCGGATGTCATTCGCGACGCGATATCCAGCGCCGTCACACTTGGTGTATTGGTGGCGCTGCCCGTGGGAAAGCTGCTGGGGATCACCATTTTTACCTGGCTGGCGGTTCGGACGGGGGTCGCCTCCCTTCCCAGCGGGGTAACGTGGCGTCACATCATTGGGGTGGCCTTGCTCGGCGGAATTGGTTTCACCGTATCAATCTTCATCGCGGGCCTGGCTTACGACGTGGACGCTTTGACCTCGCAGGCCAAAATCGGCGTCCTCCTTGCCTCAGTTCTGTCGGCGGTGGCGGGCTACGCCTTCCTTCGGGCTGCGCCGGTCAGTTCCGAGCAGCCGAATCACGATGTTCAGCAGGTCCCAGTTGCTTCCCCTGGCGCCGTAGACCCCTCGGGCCCTGATTCGGAGAATTAACGGGTAATTGGGGCTGAAGTAGGGATTGCTGGAGTTATGAGCACTCAAAACACCGGTATCGCCGCCGGTGCCTGGTCGTATTCCTGGTGTTTGCTGAGGCACCGGTTTCCGGTACCGGTCTAAACCCAGCCCGCAGTCTGGGACCGGCCGGCGACGATCTGCGCCAAGCTCTTTCATCACCAGGCCGAGTACTCTTGGATATTCAATTGTGGATTTGACAGTACAGACCACAGAATTTAGTCAATATCCCATCTACCTGCGAGAAGGACTGATTACCTGAAGTGAAATTGCAGATGAATAGACAAGAAGAGGTCGAGGCAAAGCTAGATCGGGTCCGCACCTGGCTGGAAGGCGCTGGGCTGGAGGCTGTTGTTCTAAGCTCGCAGGCCAACTTCGCCTGGCTGACTGGAGGGGGCAATAACTATGTTTACGTGGGCGACGCTGCCGGCGAAGCTTCCCTGTTGGTCACCCAAGATCAGGCTTACCTTCTGACCAACAATATTGAGTTGCGCCGACTCCTGGAAGAGGAGGTGGCGGGCTTGCCTTTCGAACCAGTCGACTGGAAGTGGCATCGGCGGCATGAGGCTAAGGAACAGGTGGCTCGCCTGTGCAATGTGTCCAGGGCGGTTTCAGACCTGGGTTCCTTGGACCTGCCCTTGGCGCCCGAGGGCTTCAGGGAGCTTCGGTGTACGATGTTGCCTCCGGAAATAGCACGTTACCGGCGTCTGGGTACAGAGGCAGCACAAGCTGTGGAGACTACCTGCCGCAACGCCCAGCCAGGAGAGACCGAGCTGGACATCGCGGCATCCCTCGCCTTTGAATGTCAAAAACGAGACATCCTGCCCCTGGTCAACCTGGTGGCAGGCGACGAACGGATTCCCCGCTACCGCCACCCCTTGCCCACCAGTAACCAGATTCGGCGAACCATGTTGGTGGCTCTGACCGGCCGTCGCCATGGGCTGCACATCTCCCTCACCCGCATAGTTTCTTTTGGCCCGCTGGACTCAGACCTGGCTGCCAGGCACCGGGCCGTCACCGCCGTAGATACCCGGTTCAACCTGGAGAGCCGGGCTGGAGCTTCCCTGGGCGAAGTGGTGAGTAAGGCGATAGAGCAGTATGCCAGTGAAGGATTTCCCCAGGAGTGGGAGCTGCACCACCAGGGCGGCCTCACCGGCTATGCCGGGCGGGAAATCTTTGGGACTCCTGACGCCGCATACCGGTTGAAGCACAACCAGGTGCTGGCCTGGAATCCGTCCATTACCGGCACCAAGTCGGAGGATACTGTGCTGCTGACTGAAAACAGGCCCGAGATTCTGACCCGCACCGGTACCTGGCCGGAACTAGAAGTGGAATTGCCGATAGGTCGCCTGCTCAGGCCATCAATTTTGGAGCAATCCTGACACACCTGTTGTCTGGAATATTAGTCCCGGGCTAAGGCCTGCTGGGCAAGGCGGTAACCCAGGGAACTGACCGTCGTCTGGCTGCTCTGGGTGAGTACCGCCCTGGGGATGGATTAGAGGCTTGCCGCCAGGTAAACCCGCCCCGCACCCTGGTATACTTGGCCATCAGCGCCAGTAACAGGGGCGGAGTGATCGACTGGGGCCAAATCTTCCTGGGCGCTTAGGGCCCGGCTGCTGAAATAGGTCATAGGGTCCTCGACGGTGGTCCCCAGGCTTCCCAGTCTCAGCGTAGCAGCTTTGGCCATTTGGAGGCCCTGAAGAAATTACTAAACTTGGGAGATCCAAATCCCCCTATATCCCCCTTTTTAAGAGGGAGACTGAGGGGGATTTCCCCAAACGGTGGCTACCCCTTCGTGTTTAACTACATATTCAAGGCTTAGTAGATGCCCTGGGATGGGGTGTGGCCATGGGCCTGACCGACCTGGGCTTGCTGGGCCAGATCAACAATTTCATGCTTGGGAAGGCCATGAGCCAACGCCACCAGGACTTCCGACTGGTGGCCAGCCAGTTGGGTTACGTAGTAGGGATGACAGGGCCGCCAGTCCGGACTGAAGCGCGGTAGCAGCTCCTAGCGAGCGGCTAAAATTCTAAACGCGGCCTAAATGAGATTTTGAGCTGTCAGTGAGGAGAGAGGCGAACCTGTTTCCGGTGCCAGGCTCCTTATGGTTAGCTGAACAGCCATGCCCGGAGATCGCCCCAGAGGCCAATGAGGAAGGTCTCCACCAAATGGGAGGCGTAAGCCATAAGCCCTGGGACGTTTGAAGTAGCTGTTCACGACAGGAAGCAAAACGGGATCGGTCTCGATGGTGTTGCGATAGAGGATGGTTTGACATCGAGGCTCGACGCCAAATCAGGGAGCAGTGTCTCGTGGGCGGAGGCAGCGCAGATAATAGTCAGCGGCTAGCTGGGGCAGCTAGTCAGGCCATTCCCGGGAAGTTAATTTTTCCTTAAACGGCGGGAGCATGTTGGGCGCTATTGAACCGGGGATAGCTGAGGTGTTCGGGCTATTTGATATATGCGGGGAGCAAGTGTGACTCATCGATCCGACGAATCCCTGGCGGAGTTAGTGGCTGCGCATACTCCCGAAGCCATCAAGGCCAGGCTCGAGGCAGGGCCACCCCACAGTGATCTTCGAGATTTCATCTTCGGTGCGATCGACGGCACGGTAACTACATTCGCGGTAGTATCAGGCGTATCTGGCGCTGGTCTCTCCGCGGGTATCCTAATCATCCTGGGTGTCGCCAATCTGATTGCCGATGGGTTCAGCATGGGGATCAGTAACTTTCTCGGCACCCGCGCCGAGCAGCAACAACGAGCGCGCACGCGGAGGGAGGAGGAATATCATGTGAAGATGTTCCCCGAGGGGGAGAAAGAAGAGATTCGCCAGATCTTCGCCAGCAAAGGCTTTAGCGGGGCCGACCTGGAACGAGTGGTGGAGGTTATCACCTCTGACGATGATCGTTGGGTGGCTACGATGCTCCGGGAAGAACATGGACTTCCAGCGGAAGAAGTGTCTCCGTGGCGAGCTGGGCTAGTTACTTATCTGGGGTTTATGATCGCCGGCCTGTTGCCTCTCTTACCTTTCATCTATCAAGCATTAGTTCCGGGCGGTTTAGCCCAGCCATTATTCTGGAGTATAGCCCTGGCAGGGGCAGTTTTCTTTACGATCGGCGCCCTGAAGGGCCTTTACGTAGAGCAGCGCTGGTACTGGGCTGGATTGGAGATATTGGCAATAGGGGGAGTCGCTGCTGGTTTGGCCTACCTGGTAGGGGTGGCCCTCAAAGGCATCGCGGACACGGTTTAAATATTCGCGACACAGAAGGAGCAGGACGCCGAGAGTTTTAAGGACTATTCTCCACAGCCTTCCGTCGTTATTGACGTGAAATGGAGCCATGTCACGAATCAATCAAGTCAGCGGAGGCAACACAGGCCCAAAAATGAAACTCCCAATCTATACCGGTGAAGCCCCCTATCTGACCACAGAGCAGATATTTGAAGTGGACCGGTTGATGATCGAGGATTTTAAGATTGAGCTCATGCAGATGATGGAAAAGGCCGGGCGCAATCTAGCCCATCTGGCCCGAGTTCGATTCTTTGATGGTGACCCGACTGGTAAAAAGGTGGTAGTGCTGGCGGGTACAGGTGGCAATGGCGGCGGGGCATTGGTAGAGCCAGGCGTTTGCACAACTATGGTGCATGGGTAAGGGTCTTTGTGACGGGGACTGACGAGACCTTTACGCTCATTCCAGCCCACCAACTGGATATCTTGCGCCCTATGAAGGTTTCCGTAGTCCAGGCCGTTGCAATAACCACGGTAGATCGGCCGAATCTCATAGTAGATGGGGCGATCGATTATAGTCTGCAGGGCGCGCCGCGAGGTATGGCGAGCCACCTGATTCAGTGGGCGAACCAGCAAGCCGCGCCCATACTTTCACTCGATGTGCCCTCTGGCACCGATACAGCTACCGGTACGGTCTATGAGCCGGCTATTAGGGCTAGGGCGACCATGACGCTGGCCCTACCCAAAGAGGGGCTACGTGCGCCAGGGGTTGAGGCTCGGGTGGGCGAGGGTTACCTGGCCGATATCAGTGTGCCGCCCGGCCTTTATGCCGAAGCCACATTAGCCCTTGAGGTCGGTAATCTTTTTGCTGAGAGTGAGATTTTCCGACTGCGTTGAGGTCGCCGCGCTAGACGCCTGGTAACCCGGCCCTGGTGTTGGCTACGGCACTTCAAAGATACGGCGCCACGCTACTCAAGCAGAATTGACGTGCCGTCACTGGGCCAAGAAACTTTCGGCGCTCCTGACCCGTCGACCCCACCATTCGGGGCCTTCCAGAACGTACTTCCATTCGGGATTCTGCTCGGTGTCCCGGAGTGCCTCCATGACTTGGCGAAATACCGGAGCGTCGGCTTCGGCAAACTCGAAGTACCCGACGAAGTCGTAGTTCCCATCCAGGCCGTAGCCTTCCGGGGCATGAACGAGTCGGCGGTTGATGCTGGGGACACCGGCGGCACTGGCCAGAGTGTGTCCCTTCACAACCATGTTCTCGTTCTCGTCGTACCGGGGAAGGAAGAAGCTCTCCCGGTGCATGAAGTCCATCTCCCACCAGGCGGCGGTCTTGTTCAACGGTGTCACTGCCGCCAATGGGTACTTTTCTCCGGGACCGGGCGGCAGAGCATGGGCGTAGGCGAACTGGACCATAGCGTGGCTGGTGTAGCTGCGCAGCCTCTGCACACCAGCCAGGGTCTCCACCGAGCCTCCCCGAGATTCAATCAACGCCCGCAGTCCCGTCTCGTACCTTTTAATTGGTTCCAGAGAAGCGCATTCCAGCCGTATGAGCCCGTGGGACCCGGATATTGCCGGATGGGCGATCTGCTGCTCGGTGGTCAGTTCGGGCTCCGCTCGCAGCAGCTGGTACCGGCCCCCCTCAAACGCCTCGTCAGTCGGCGGTCCGTCGGCGTCATGCATGTTCTCCATGCCCTTGCCCAGCAGCTCCAAGTCCTGGGCAAGCTCCCCATCGACCCCGCGGTCGCCCATTGACACAAACAAAAATAGCTGGTGGCCGATGACAGTGGTAGACATGTTGAGTTCTGCGGGCTGCATTAGAAATTCCTTAACGAGGGATTTTTGCGATCCTACTTGGTGGTCCCGAATATTATAACGCCGGGAATTAAAAAGATGCCTGGGTCAAGCACGTCGCCGAGACGGGCGCCAAGATTTTCCGGACACAGGCCAACTCTTGGTTCGTGGGGGCGAACATTCCCGGCAAAGCAAGGGCCTTGCTTACCAGTCCGGGCAGCGCCCCATTTACGCGGGCCAAGCGTGCGGAGGTGGCGGCCAAATTAGAAAGTGTTTTCGGCAGCATGCTCAGCCTCGTCAAATGGGTCAAACAGGCCAGTTTTGCGGGAAATCGCAGGAATCACAGCTGGCATATAAGCAAAGTTAGCGGTTGGTGCGGACGGCAAACAGGGCATGAATTGCGCGCACCGTCGGGCATTTTCTTCATCCGGGCTGGCTATGCGGTAAGCGAAATACGGCTGGTCTGAAGCGGAGGCTAGTCCCTTCCTTCAACCAATGGTAGTATAGCCAACAAGCCCCGGGGAGAATCCGGTCCGCTGGCTCTGGTAACTCAGACGATAAAGCCGGGTCGGGATCATGGAGGCGCATTATGTCTAGTCGTGTCTGGGACCCCTACCTCACCGAGCAAGACAAGGCTCATCTGGCCATGAGCGAACACCGGCAAATCGGTTTTGGGGAAAGGCCTGCCCTGCTCCTCATCGACCTATACCGGTGGGTCTTCGGAGACGAGCCCGAACCTCTGCTGGAGGGGATAAAGAGGTGGCCAGGATATTGTGGTCCCGCCGCCTGGGACGCAATACCACCGATTCAGACCCTGCTGAAGTCAGCCAGAGATGCCAGGATACCGATAGTGCACCTGACTGGTCTTGACCACAGTGGAGTGGAGGGCTGGTCCACGCGAGGGGAGTCACCACGACCAGCTGAACTGAGCCCCGAGGCGCGGGACCGGCGGGAACGCCGCTATCACATCATTGACGAGGTAGCCCCGGCCGACGGGGAGGCAGTGTTGCGCAAGTCCTCACCCAGCGCGTTCTGGGGCACCCCGCTGGTGGGCCACTTGAACCGCCTGGGCGTGGATACTGTCATTGCCTGTGGTGAGAGCACCAGCGGCTGCGTTCGCGCCAGCGTCGTAGATGGCTGCACCAATCGGTACCGCATGATCGTCGTTGAGGAATGCGTGTTTGACCGCCACCAGGCGACCCACGCTATCAACCTCTTTGACATGAACCAAAAGTATGCCGATGTGCTTCCCTTGGCGGAGGTGCTAGAGTACCTGGCTGCCTGGCGTGCCGAGCAGGATTAGGTCCGCCTTATTAAGATGCTGGCAGGCGGCAGACGACAAGATTTAGTGGGCGCAACAGGAAGACTCAAGTGCTAGTAGGAGTCATATCCGACACCCACAGCTATATGGATGCTCGGGCCCTCCAACTATTGCAGGGAGTGGACCACATCCTCCATGCCGGAGACATCGGCGATGCCAGGATAATCAAAGAACTACAAGGCATTGCCCCGGTCACTGCGGTTCGGGGAAACGTTGATCGCGAACCGACCACTTCGCTCTACCCGGCCGAGGAGACCCTGGAGCTTGAGGGTTACCGCATATTCCTGACCCATGAGGTAAAACCACCCAAACGGGAAACCGATTTGACCCTGGAAGGGTACCGTCAGGCCGGAGTGGACGTGGTGGTTTACGGACACAGTCATATCGCTTACCAGCAACGTTGGGAAGGCATTCTCTTTTTCAATCCTGGGGCTGCGGGAAAGCGCCGATTCAAGGTAATACCGTCTATAGGATTCCTAACCCTGACTCGTACCGGAGTGGAGGGTATGGTTACTCCTTTGGAGGTAGCCGAAGGACCGGGTCTCCCGGTAATGCCACCCCCATCTTATCGCTCTGGGAGGTAGCTTATGGAAGTCTTTGACTGCATAAGGCGCAGGCGTACTGTCAGGGAATTCAAGCCCGACCCGATTCCCGAAGACGTAGTGTACAAAATCCTGCAGGCCGGACGGTGGGCTCCCAGTTCCAGCAATTCTCAGCCATGGCATTTTGTGGTTGTACAAGCCCGGGATACCCTGGAGAAGCTGGGGGCAATAGCTACTCAGGGCGCTTTCATCGCCAACGCTCCCCTGGCTATCGCCATCGTCGTGGACAATGCTACCCGCCCCCAGCTGGATGCTGGTCGGGCCCTCCAGCAGATGGAGCTGGTAGCCTGGTCAGAGGGCATGGGTACCTGCTTCGTGGGCGTCAGGTCTGCAGATCAACAAAGGGCGGTTAAGCAGCTCCTGAGCATTCCGCCGGGGATGGAGCTGATCACACTAATGCCTTATGGCTATCGGCTGCCAGGGAGCCGCGGCCAAGGTACGCCCCGCAAGCCCATGTCAGAGATGGCCCACCGGGAAAGATTCGGTGCGAGTTACGTGCCCGTCGAGTAATGCCACTGGATCACCGGGGTCTCGCACCTGTCCCGCGAATTAGAGGCCCGAGCAATGATAGTGAGGCCTGAGTCGCGTCGCAAGCTCGGTTTCTCTCTTGCGCTAACGGTGTCAACTGTTGCGCCGCTCCTTTTTTTCGCGGCACGGGCGGTCTCCGCCGACGCCAACTCCCGGAAACGAGGGCCTACCTTCACCATCGCTGGCACCAGTTGGTGAGCCGAATTCGGTGAGCGGAACCTTACAGCACCAGCCTTCGGAAAGTAGAGGAGATTCTAGCATGGCACTAGCACCCAACCGCGTAGACTATTTGCCGATAATCGACCGACCCGTTATCAAGTGGCCCAACGAGGCCCGTGTCGCTCTCTGGATTTCGCCCAACGTAGAGCATTATGAGTACCTGCCGGACAATAAAGGGGTACGCAATCCCTGGCCCCGCACCCCCTACCCGGACGTGCAGCAATACTCATACCGGGACTACGGTAATCGGGTCGGATTCTGGAGGATGTTGGAGCCGCTGGACAAGTACGGAATCAGGTGCTGCGTCTCCCTCAATCTGGCGGTGCTGGAGCACTTCCCTGAAATCGCTGAGGCGATGAAGCAGCGAGACTGGGACTACATGAGCCACGGGATTTACAACACCCGCTACCTCTACACCTACTCCGAGGAGGAGGAACGAGAGTTTTATAGGGACTGCATCGAAACCCTGCGACGGCATACCGGCAAGCAGCTAAAGGGCATGCTGGGACCGGCAATTTCCGGTAGCGTGAATACCCCGGACTTAATGGCCGAAGCGGGCCTGATTTACCACACCGACTGGATGCATGATGACCAGCCTGTACCGATAAAGGTCAGGTCCGGAAAGTTGGTCTCAGTCCCTTACTCCATAGAATTGAACGACTCCTCGGTACTACGAGACAATCACTACGAGGCGGATTATTTCGCCATGATTTGCAAGGCCCAATTTGACCAGCTTTACAAAGAAGGTGCTGAAAGCGGGCGGGTAATGTGCATTGCCCTCCATCCCTTCCTGATTGGCCAGCCCCATCGGATAAAATACCTCGATGATATTTTGGGGTACATCATGTCTCACGATGGGGTTTGGCAAACCACCGCCGACGAAATAGCCGAATACTACATCAGCAACTATTACGACCAGGCAGTGGCTCATGCTGAAAAGCTGGGTTAACGATCGAGCTTCTGACGGTCCGGCGTGAACCTCCCGGGAGATTGAAACGGGAAATTAAGCCAGGAATTTAAGACGGAGAGTCGAATATGCCAGCCGAGCGCAAACCCGGGATGGACCACCAGCATTACGACTGGTCACCACTGAGCACCCGTGAAATCCTGCGGTGGCCCGACCAGGCGAGATTAGCCCTGTGCGTCGTAATCGTCCTGGAGCACATGGAATGGCAGCCCCCAGCAGGCAGCTTTCAGGCAGCCAACCTCGCTGGCGGTTCGGTAGCCCGGCCTTTCCCGGATTACGCCCGCATTTCCCATCGGGATTACGGTCACCGGGTGGGAATTTTTCGGGTGCTCGATGTACTGGATAAATACGGGATCAAGGCTACCGTGGCGATGGATGCCTTGACCGCGGAGAACTATCCCTACCTGGTTCGCCACTGCCTGGATAGGGGATGCGAAATTATCGGACACGGAGTGTCCGTTAGCCGCATGATAACCAGCGATATGTCTCAAGAGGAGGAGGAAGAATATATTAATGAGTCCTTGTCGGCGCTGACCGGAGCTATTGGCCACCGCCCAGTAGGGTGGCTCGGACCGGAGTACGGAGAGTCTATTAGGACTCCCCAGCTGCTGGCGCAGGCGGGCATCCGCTATGTATGCGATTGGCCCAACGACGAACAACCCTATCCGATCAAGACGCCAGAGGGCGAGCTGTTTGCTCTTCCTTTGATGTTAGAGCTGGACGACGTGGTCGCATTGGCCCACCGCCGAGTCCCGGTGGACCGATACGCAGAGATGCTCAAGGAAGGGTTCGACGTCATGTACCAGGACGGCAAGCAGAACGGCCGGGTTCTGGGACTTAACTTGCACCCCTGGCTGATCGGTCAGCCCTTCAGGATAGGCTTTTTAGACGAGGCTCTGGGCCACATGATGCGCCGCCAAGGGGTGTGGACTGCTACCGGAACTGAAATAATTGATTGGTACAAAAGTTGCCACTCCGGAGATTAGTCGGCGAGCGACCGCATCGGAGGGCAGTTGACGGGCTTGGAATGCCGATTTATAGTTCAAAACATCCCAGGGATCGCCTGATTAGGGAAAGCAGTTTGGCCTGGGATATCCGAGAGAATTTCATCGAGAATTTCATCCTGACCCCAGGTCCGGGCAATGACAAGGCCGGAGACTAATCCATGGTGGAACAGAAGATTGGGTTTTGCACAACCGGCGACGGGGTGCGCATCTGCTACGCCACCGTAGGAGAAGGACCTCCGTTGGTCAAAGCTCCAAATTGGCTGACCCACCTTGAATATGAGTGGCAGAGCCCTCTCTGGAGGCATTGGTGGGTGGAACTGGCGGCCTATCACACGGTGATCAGATTCGATCAACGCGGATCTGGACTCTCCGACCGGAATGTGGACGACCTTTCCTTCGATGCGTGGGTAAGTGACCTTGAGGCCGTAGTCGAAGCCCTTCAACTCGGACATTTCGTCCTATTGGGCATTTCCCAGGGCGGTCCAGTGGCAATTGAGTACACGGCACGCCACCCGGAAAAGGTGGAGAAGTTGCTGTTGTACGGCGCCTACTCCCGAGGTTTTCTCAAGAGGGGCGGATCTGTGGAAGAACACGAAGCCCGAGTGACGTTGACGAGGCATGGTTGGGGACGTGACGATCCCACCTACAGGCAGATATTCACCTCAGGGTTCATGCCCGACGCCACGGCCGAGCAGGCCAACTGGTTTAACGAATTACAACGGGTCTCAACCTCGCCGGAAAATGCGGCGAAGGTGCAGATCACCATCGCCAATATAGATGTGTTGGACCGGGTCCCCGGAATTTCGGTCCCGACTCTGGTCCTTCATGCGGTCAATGACCGCCGGGTTCCCTATGAGCAAGGCCGCCAGATCAGTTCTTTGATCCCTGGGGCCAAGTTAGTGGACCTGGATAGCAGCAACCAC
>JADFQT010000275.1 GCA_022561675.1 Chloroflexota bacterium | reverse complement strand
GCCCGGTCAAGCTCGTCGATCAGCAGTACCGGCGGCCCTTCCCGGCTTTCATCTATCGCCTGGAGCAGGGGACGCTTGATCAGGAATCGCTCATCGAAAAGGTCTTTGGCGGCAGTTTGCCGGTCCACTTCTCCGCCAGCCTCCATCAGGCGTATCTCCAGTAGCTGCCGGGTATGATTCCACTCGTAAACCGCGTGGCCTATATCCAGCCCTTCATAGCACTGGAGGCGGATCAGCTCGGTGTTCAACCCCTGGGCCAGGGCCCGGGCGATTTCCGTCTTGCCGACCCCCGCCTCGCCTTCCAGAAAAAGGGGACGCTGCAGCTTCAGGGCGAGAAAAATGGCCACTGCCAGGCCCCTATCGGCGATGTAGAGCTGCTGCCGAAGCAACTGTTGGACTTCTTCGATGCTGGCCGGCATGGCGCTGGTGATGGTCAAGACGAGACCCCCTAAACTTGAGGGTGTCTAAAAAGCTGGTTTCTCCCCCTTGGCAAGGGGGAGACTAAGAGGGGGTGTTGTAACCCCTCCTAACCTCCCCTTAAAAAGGGGAGAGACATTTTAGACACCTTATAAGGCTTCTATATTAAGTTTCCCGGGGAGCGCGCTAGCCATTGTACTCTATCTGGTGCTCTATCTGAAGGAGGATTCACCAAGAGGAGGAGGGACCAGAGGTTAGCCGTTCAGGCGGATGGCGGGTAAGGGTGTTGGAATTCCTTCTGGAAATATCTTTGCACTCGGACCCGGAGCTGAGTCCAATGGTCGTCCAGGGACTGCCGTTCCGCTTCGGTAAGCTGATTATAGTATTTCCCAAATTTGGGGAATCGCCACACCGAGAAGACCCAGAAGCCTTCTACCGCCGGGTCCTCAGCCGGATTCTCACCCGGGCCTTTACTAGAAACATCGGCGATCAAGCCGGTAGCCCCGGTCAGCTCCCAGGAGGTCAGGATTCGGCCCTGGTCGGCGATGGCCACAGCCTCGATCCAAGAAGCCTCCCGCTCTGCGCCCCGATAGGGCCGCATCAACTCCAGCAGGCTTCGCAGCCGGTCCCGGTCGCCGGCGTCGGCTCCGGCGAATCGATGGGTGAATCGGCTCTCCCAGTTGGCGCCCAGGGCCGGGATGATCAAGCCCCCATCGGAGGCAATGACCAGCATGGAGGCCGCTCGCGACCAGGCACCGGCCTTTTGACGCGCGATGGCCTGGTGAGTCTCTCCCTCCTCGTCAGGAACCGAGGTCAGGCCCAACTCCCCGGGCGTGACCGTTTCCAGCGGCAAATCTTCCAGCAACCATTGAAGAGTCGCCTGCTTGGCCGGATTCCCGGTGGCCAAAAGAATTCGGGTTTTGCCGTTTTTGGAGGATGCTAGGGGAGTTTTTGACATTTGGGATTAACCTGCCGGGGAATAAAAAACCGGGTTGGCTACAAAATTCGAGCCACCGCCCGGGCGGCCGCGCCGTCTCCACCCTTGAGCTTGATGGGCAGGGCCCACAGCTCAAACTCCCGTCCCACCAACTGGTCCAGGTTAATCAGGTTTTCGATCAGCGGAATGTTCTGTCCCAACAGTAGCCGGTGCACCGGAAAATCGTGGATGGTGGACTGTGGTGTGGGAGGGTGCTTGTCGATGGGGAAGTCCACGGCTACCGCGTTGACCTGGGCCTTGGCCAGGTAGTCCGCCGCTTCCGTGCTCAAGTACGGCCCCTGGGAGTAGAAGCCGGGTTTTCCCGATTCCCGGGCGGCCCACTCGGTAAACAGGACGGCTATTTGTCCCCGGACCGCCTCGGGTTCAGCGCCGGCTTGCTGTAAGTCGGCTATGGAGATGGCGGACTGGCCTCTGGCCAACTCTCGCAGGTCCAGCAGCTTGGCCGGACCCATGTAGCGGTTCAATGGCATGTTATCTACCGTTATGCCGTCGGGGTGGAAGTGATACGGGGCGTCCACATGGGTGCCCAGGTGGGTAGCCAGGGTCAATTTGGTGTTGGACCGGGCGTGACTTTCATGGGTGTGCAGCGGTTCCATGCTGACCCCAACCAGCCCGGGAACCGGCGCCACCCTTTCGCTACCTAGAGTGAGGGTCAGGTCAACCAGCTGGGTCATTTAGCAATCGCCTCCCAAGCACTACTTGGAATGTCAGTTCACTGATAAAGAGTTTAAAAAGCAATTCTCTCCCCCTTGTTAAGGGGAGGGACAATTTAAACACCCTTTGATATAGGACAGGATAAAGGCAACCCCCCGGGCAGCATATGCGTGGTGCCGAAAAATTTTAATAGCCTTCATATCCAAAGCTAAGCCGTCTTCACCGCCAGGCATTCCTTTATGGCTTCTGCCCACTCGTCCAGGTCGAAGAAATGGGGTCCGGCACCGCCCTGGTAGGCAACCCGGCCGTCGGCGCCGATGAGGTAAAGCCGCTCCGGGGCCGCTCCGTAGGCTTCGTCTATGGCGTTGTCCATTTCCTCGATAAGCACCGCCAGGGGGAGGTGCAAGTCCAGGCTGCAGGCCTGCGCCACCTCTTCTCGCTCCTCGAAGGATTGATGCTGCCGGAAAAGAACGCCCTCTGTTATGTTGCTCTCGGTCTGCCACCCGTCGGTGGCGTGGGCCTCCTGGACATATACCACCAGAAATGCAACCTGATCCCGGTAGCTGTTATAGATCTCCGTCATGCGCCCCACCTGAGCGCGGAAGGGGGGTCAAGTATAGCTGCCGAAGACCAGGGCCACCGGCTGACGGTCCTTAAAGCTGGACAGGCTGACCCGGTCCGGGCTGCCCAGAAGCTTCAGGGAGAAGTCCGGTGGCACCTCTCCAACTTTAGGCCCGGTTTCGTCCCGGGTCATCACGGCTTCCAGCGCTGCCCGCTGCTGCTCCGGGAGGTCCTCGCCCAGCGTCTGGAGCACCTCCCTGGCAGTCACCCGCTGTCCGGGCGAAGTCTTGCGCTCCTTCCGAAGCTCCTGGAGAATGCGCCGGAAATTGCTCCGATCCTCGGGCGACAGCCGGTTCATGATCTTGTCTCGGTCAGCTTTTAGCACGATTCTCCCCCAGAATAATGACTCCTAGGTTGCGGGCGCGGTTTCGGCCTCGGCGGGCAGAGATTCCTCCCAGTCGGGTATCAGAATGCGGGA
>JADFQT010000274.1 GCA_022561675.1 Chloroflexota bacterium | reverse complement strand
GCCGTCATGGCCGGCTGCCTGCCGGAGTATTTTCCGGTGCTGGCCACCGCCCTTCGTGCCCTGGAGGAGGAGCGCAACTTCGTCCACATGGCTTCCGCGTCCACCAGCTCCCCCAGCATCCTGATGATCGTCAACGGACCCATCCGGGAGCAAATCGGCATCAACTCCAAAGACGGCCTCTTCGGTCCCGGCTGGCGGGCCAACGCCTGTCTGGGACGCGCGGTGCGGCTTTGCTTCATGAACGGCTTCGACGCCCGACCCGGAACTCTGGACCGGGGGACCCTGGGCAATCCGACCAAGTACACCTTCTGCATCGGCGACAACGAGGAGGATTCCCCCTGGGGCCCGCTCCACGTTAGCCGGGGCTTCCAGGCGGAGGACAGCTGCGTCACGGTGGCGGTGGCCTACAACACCATCACCGTCAACAACCGCTACAGCAACACCGGGCGAGACATCCTGCTGTCCATGGCCGACACCATCAAGTGCACCGCGCTGGCGCATCGCTTCCCGGCGCAATGGGTGCTGGTCTTCGGGGTCGAGCACGCCCTGACCCTCAAGGAAACCGGATGGGGCCGGCGGGACATCCAGGAGTTTCTCATCGAGAACACCGGACGGCCGCTGAGCGAGCTGATCCGGCTGGGGGCCAAGCCAGGTCCAGAAAAGCCGGGGGACGATCAGGTAATCCGCCGCTGCGCTGCCAATCCGGATGACATTTTGATCACCATGGGCGGCGGCACCGGCGGGCGCTACAGCGCGGTTATCGACACCACCGGCTTCAAGATACGGACCCGGAAGATTGCATTGCATTCCGACGAGTCAGGCGGTCAAGCATAAGCGAACTAATTTTGAAGCCGCTATAAAATGCCCACGGTGCTGAGAGTCGGACCCTACCGCTTCTTCTTTTATGCCGGCGATCGAGATGAGTCTCAGCACGTCCATGTTGAGCGTGACGACAGCATTGCAAAGTTCTGGCTCGACCCGATACGATTACAGAGCAGCGGCGGGTTCTCTCGGACTGAGATTGCCCGTATCCAGAGGCTAGTCACTGAGCACTGTTCTCGGTTAGTGGAGGCCTGGAATGTCTACTTCTATGGTTGAAATCGAAGTGCCCAACGCAGAGCACCTGACAGCGACCAAGGACACTTTGAGTGTTGACCTGAGTGATGGCCGCACTATTTCCGTCCCCCTCGCCTGGTTTCCCAGGTTGCTACACGCTTCCCAAGAGGAGCGGAAAAACTGGAAGCTGATTGGTAAGGGCCACGGTATCCATTGGCAG
The DNA here is from genome assembly GCA_022561675.1 of Chloroflexota bacterium. Classification (GTDB taxonomy): domain Bacteria; phylum Chloroflexota; class Dehalococcoidia; order Lucifugimonadales; family UBA3495; genus JADFQT01. The sequence continues at coordinate 1,835 of JADFQT010000274.1, read as the reverse complement.
GACATCGACGAGGACATTAGCATTCAGAATTTGCTGGCGGGCAGACCCTCCGGGGAAAGCCAGACCTCCTTCAAAAAGTGGTTGGAGGAACGATCATCCAGTCAGGCCTAGCAATCCGGGCATTCATTCCCCTTCGCTGGGCTGAGATAGGCTTTCTTCTTCGTCCTCCCCCATTTGGGTAGGGTCAAGGAGAAAGCGACACGCACAAAAGGGTCGCTGTTTTATGGGGGAATTCATGGAGTTCGGCATATTTACCATGTTCACCGTCCGGGAAGGCGGCAGCCAGTTCGATGCCTTCCAGGAATGGTTCCGGCTGGTCCAGCAGGCGGAGGAGCAGGGCATCGATACCTTCTGGATCGGCGAGTCGCACTTCCGCCCGGAGCGGGCCGTAATGGCCTCACCGCTGATCGGCGCCAGCGCCGTCGCCGCCCGTACTGAGCGGATCAAGGTGGGGCTGGCGGTGCAGGTGCTGCCCCTGGCCAACCCCCTGCGGGTAGCCGAAGAAACGGCCATCGTGGACCACATCAGCGAAGGCCGCCTGGTCGTAGGGGTGGGTCGCAGCTCCTTCCTGGAGTCGTACCAGGGCTACAACATCGACTATGGAGAGAGCCGGGGACGCTTCGCCGAGTCGTTGGAGGTGCTGCTGAAGGCCTGGTGTGAGGAGTCCTTCTCCTACCAGGGCGAGTTTTACGACTTCCACGATGTGAATCTGGTCCCCAAGCCCTACCAGCAGCCCCATCCGCCGGTTCGGGTCGCCGTGGAAAGCACCGAAACCTTCGCCCTGGCCGGCAGCCTGGGATTCCCCATCTTCATCCGGCATCAAATGCCCATACCCCAGCTGCAAGGCCTGCTGGAGCAATACCGGCAGGCCAGGCTTCTCGCCGGATTTGACGGACCCAACGATGTCATTCTGCAAATCGGCGGCTACGTGGCGGAGACGGCCGAGCAGGCCTACAACGACCCGCTGGAAAGTTCCCTGCGCCGGATCCGGATTGTTCAGGAGAACCTGGATAAGGCGGCGGATCAGGAGACTTACGAAAGGCTTAAAGCGTCGTCCAGCGTCACCTACGACGAACTGCAGCAGCGGGTGGCTTTCGGCACGCCGGAGGCCGTGACAGAGCGTTTGGAGGAGTATCGGGACCAATTGGGCATCACGGGTATTTCCCTGGATATTAACCCCGGGGGACAGGTTCCCTACGAAAAGGTAGTCAGCTCCCTGCGTCTGCTCACCGAGGAAGTCATGCCGCGCTTCAAATAAGCGGGCCTTTGCCCAAGTATTGCAAAGCTCCTAAATTAAAACCCCAGTAAAACCCGCAGGGGTCGGTATGGCCGTCAAGGTTGATCCCACCTTGGCTTTGGTATAGGCTGGTGTATCATGGTCCCAACATTCAAAACCCTACTCATACTTATGCAGGAGGCGATATGGCGGAAACGGTTACGATCCGTAGTATGCGACTGGTCAATCCTCGGGGCACCGACCTGGCCACGGGTGAATTTCATCTGAATGCCCGCCCCAGCGACCTCACCGGCAAGCGATTGGGATTGCTGGAAAACTCCAAGGACAACTCGGACAAACTGCTTCGCGAGCTGGGAGAGATCCTGAGCCAGAAGTACCAGTTCAGCGAGATCAAGCACTACAGCAAGCACAGCGCCTCCCTGCCCACCAAGCCGGAGGTGATTCAGGACATCCTGAACGAGGTTGACGTCCTCATTACCGGGGTGGGGGATTGAGGGTCCTGCAGCTCGTGCAGTGTGCACGACGGAATTGAGATGGAGAAACTGGGCATACCCACCGCATCGATCATCACCCATGTCTTCAAGAACACGGCCAACGC